>JAZKXM010000001.1:0-8131 GCA_045611585.1 Candidatus Scatosoma sp.
AACTAAAAATGCTATTAAGCACTTTCAACTTACGTTAAACTCGTCTACCAGCAGAAAAGACGTACCTTGCGTACGTCTTTTTTGTTGCATTGAGCAGGGACGAGAACCCGTGAAAGGGTTCGCGCGAGCCGTAGGCGACGCCCTCTACCCTTGTGGTAGAGATACCCTGATCGTCCACCAAGAAAAAGCACCCGTTTTGGCGGGTGTTTTTTTGCATATTAAGTAGAGAAATGCCTCAGCAAAAGGGGTTGAAAAATCTTTGATTTTCTTTGAGCGCCCCCCTACTAACGCTAAACAAAAACCCCTCGTTTGAGGAGCTTTGTTGTTTATTTTTAAGAAAATTTATTCCACTACGTTCAAAATCAGCGGAAGTGCGGCGGGCTTTTGCGCGGCGATTTTCGTTGCGGAAAGCAATTTTTCCCGCGCGACGTCAAATCCCGTTTCCTTTTCCGAATACAAAGTGGCAATCGGGTCGCCGACTTTGACGTAATCTCCCGTTTTTGCCAACAAACGAATCCCCGCCGCGGGGTCGATAACGTCCTCTTTTGTATTTCTGCCCGCGCCAAGCAGTAAGCTTGCAACGCCGTAGCTTTCCGTATCCACCCCAACGATATACCCTTCTTGCTTTGCATATACCGTCTGCGAATATTTTGCTGTCGGAAACTTTTCGGGGTTAAAGATCCAATCCTTATCACCGCCCTGCGCCGCGACCATATCCGCAAAAGTACGAAGTCCTTTGCCATTTTCTATGGCTTCCCTCGCCATAGTTTCACATTCTGCATAGCTGCCCTTTTGCGCCAAATTCAAAATATGCGCCGCCAGCGCCACGCAAAGCTCCGTTAAATCGGCAGGGCCCTTTCCTTGCAAGGTTTCAATCGCCTCAACGACCTCTAACGAATTGCCGATTGCATACCCAAGCGGCCTATCCATGTCCGTAATCAATGCGCGAACCTTCTTCCCTGCTCGTTTGCCGATTTCGACCATCCATTCTGCCAGTTCGCGGCTCTTTTCCGTCGTTTTCATAAACGAACCGCTACCCGTTTTGACGTCCAAAACGATACAATCATCGTCGGCAGCCAATTTTTTGCCCATAATGCTGGAAACAATAAGGGGCAGGCTGTCCACCGTCGCCGTCACGTCGCGCAATGCGTACAACAGCTTATCTGCGGGTGCAAGCGACGCGTTTTGCCCGACAATCGCAATTCCGATTTCGTTGACAATCTTTTTAAACTCTGCAACGGGAATATCCGTTTGAAAACCGGGGATCGCCTCCAACTTATCAATCGTGCCGCCCGTATGGCCAAGCCCTCTGCCGCTCATTTTTGCGACCTTCACGCCAAGCGACGCTACCACGGGTGCAACGATCAAGCTGGTTTTATCACCCACGCCGCCCGTAGAGTGCTTATCCACGCGCAACCCGTTTATTTCCGAAAAATCCAGTCTTTCGCCTGAATCGCGCACGGCAAGAGTCAACGCCGTCGTTTCTTCCAAATCCATTCCTTTAAAATAGATTGCCATGCACAGCGCAGCCACCTGATAATCGGGGATTTCCCCTTTCGTATAGCCTTCTATCCACCAGCGAATCTCCGCCTCCGACAACGGCTTTCCGTCCCGCTTTTTTTGGATTAGTTCGTACATTCTCATCGCATCTTCTCCCTTTTTACGACAAATTCCCTTTTCCAAAGGAAAGAGGCAACAGCTGTGCAAGCGTGCAAACGCGTATTTTTTCAGGAGTGCCTAACAAAATGCGAAAATCGCCGTCGCAAAATTCGGCAAGCACCTGCCGACAAACGCCGCAAGGGGCGCATTCTTCTGCGATTTCCTCCCCTTTACCGCCGACGATCGCGATTGCGCAAAATTCCTTCTCGCCCTCGCTGACCGCTTTAAAAACAGCCGTGCGCTCGGCGCAGTTTGTAGGAGAAAACGCCGCATTTTCAACGTTGCACCCCGTATAAACCTTGCCGCTTTTCCCAAGCAATGCTGCCCCTACCCGAAAGCCCGAATAGGGCGCGTAAGCGTTTTCGCGCGCCTCAACGGCAAGCTGTATCAGCTGACGGTCAGTCATAAATTATCTCCTTTAAAAATCCTTTTCCAAATATCTCGTCGTCCTGCAAGCCAAACCATTCCAGCACCGTTGCGCCGATATCCGCAAACGTAGCCCTCGTCCCCAAATCCACTCCGCGACGAATCTTCACCCCGTACGCAAGCATCGGGGTATATTCGCGCGAATGGTCAGTGGAAGGAGTGGCGGGATCGCAGCCGTGGTCCGCTGTAATAATCAGCAAATCGTCCTCTTTTAAAAGGGGCAGCAGTTCCCCCAAACGCTTATCGAACGCCGTCATCGCCTTGGCATAACCCTCCACGTCGTTGCGGTGTCCGTAGGTCATATCAAAATCGACCAAATTGACAAAACACAAACCGCTAAAATCCCGTTTTGCGATACCCATGGTCTTATCCATTCCGTTTTCGTTGCCCGTCGTGGGATAACTTTCGGTGAACCCGCGCCCCGCAAAAATATCAAAAATTTTACCGACGGAAATGACGTCGTAGCCCTTTTCCTTTAACACGTCTGGCATCGTTTTCGACGGCGGAGTCAGCGAATAATCGTGACGGCGCGCCGTACGCTTGAAAGGGTATTCCCCCTCGAACGGGCGAGCGATAATCCGCCCGACTCCGTGTTCGCCCTGCAACAAATCGCGTGCGATTTGACAATATTCATACAAAGTTTCAACGGGTACGATATCCTCATGCGCCGCAATCTGAAAAACGCTGTCCGCAGAAGTGTAAACAATCAGCTTACCCGTACGAATATGCTCCTCGCCGAATTCCTTAATGACCTCCGTCCCCGAATAGGGCGCGTTGCACAAAACTCCCCTGCCCGTCCGTTTTTCAAATTCCGTTATAATCTCCTGCGGGAAACCGTTTGGATAGGTGGGCAGCGGTTTGGGGGAATACACCCCCGCGATCTCCCAATGCCCGATCGTCGTATCTTTTCCCTTTGACGCCTCTGCCATTCTGGCATACGAAGCGGTAGGATCGACCGTTTTTTCGCCGATTCCTTCTACGCAAAACAGCCCCATCTTTTCCAAGTTAGGGCAAGAAAACGCGGAATGCGCCCGAATCGAATTTAGCGTATGGCTCCCCTCGTCGCCCCATTCGGCGGCGTCGGGCAAAGCGCCGATCCCTACGCTGTCCAACACGATTAGAAATACCCGTTTTGCCATAAACACTCCTTTTTACTTTTTAAGAAATTTTTACGCCAAATTCAAGGCGATTTCCATCATTTTCGTAAAGGAAGTTTGACGTTCCTCTGCCGTCGTGTTTTCTTCGGGATAAACGAAGGAATCGCTGACGGTGCAAATGCACAGCGCCTTTTTGCCCGCGCGAGCCGCGTTGCAATAGAGTGCGGCAGATTCCATTTCTACCCCCAAAACACCCATCTTCGACCAAGTCATACCCGAATTTGCGTCGTCGTAGAACATATCCGAGGACAAAATGTTGCCCACGCGGTAGTTTACGCCCGCTTTTTCACATTCTTCCGCGGCGCGGCGAACAAGCTCAAAATCCGCAATGGGCGCGTACGTTCCGGGCAGGTTGTATTGAGAGGCATAATTGCCGTTGGTGCAAGCCCCCATCGCCACCACGATATCCCGCGCGTGCAGTTCGGGCGAGAACGCCCCGCAAGACCCTACGCGAATGATTGTCTTGACGTTGTAAAAATTGAAAAGCTCGTACGAATAGATCCCAATAGAGGGCTGCCCCATGCCCGACGCCATAACGGAAACTCGTTTTCCTTTATAATAGCCCGTATAGCCCTGAACACCGCGTACGTTATTGACAAGCACGGCGTTTTCCAAATACGTTTTTGCAATAAATTCCGCGCGTAAGGGATCGCCCGGCATCAAAACGGTGTCCGCAAAATCGCCCATCTTCGCGTTAATATGAGGGGTAGGTACCGACATAATTCTTTCTCCTTTTTACCTTTCGGTATGTTTTATCCTTATTTGGTGTATTTTTGTATTAATATCCTTTTCCTTCGACACCCCGCACGGCTTTTACCACCCTGCTGGTTCCCAAACGGGAGGCGCCGTCGTCCAAAAAGTTTTGCGCGTCGGCAAGCCCCGAAATGCCACCAGCCGCTTTGACAAGTACGCCTTCGCCAACGTTTGCCTTCATCAAGCGCACGTCCTCACGAGTTGCGCCCGCCGTCGAAAAGCCCGTAGAAGTTTTGATATAATCCGCACCCGTTTCCGTCACAATCTTACACATAGTCACCTTTTCCTCCTCTGTCAAAAGGCAGGTTTCGATGATGACCTTTAAAATTTTCTCGCCGCAAGCGCGCTTAATTGCACGGATCTCCTCCAAAAGAGCCGTATAATCGCCGTCCTTCAATGCACCGATATTGATAACCATATCAATCTCATCCGCACCGTTTTTAAGGGCGTCCTCCGTTTCAAACACCTTCACCGCGGTAGTGTTGTAGCCGTTGGGGAACCCGATAACCGTACAAATTGCAAGCCGATCGCCCACGTATTCCTTTGCCCGTTTTACAAAGCTAGGCGGAATACAAACGGACGCCGTTCCGTATTTCATCCCCTCGTCGCAAATTTTTTTAATCTGCGCCCAAGTGGACGTCTGCCCTAAAAGAGTATGATCGCATTTTGATAAAATATTTTTCGTCTGTTGATCCATAACCGTCTTTCTCCTACAAAGCAACGTTTTTTGCCGATATCATTATACCTCTTTTTACCAAAACTGTCAAGAGAAATTTTTATTTTTATCGCATCAATGCCTTTTCTTGCCTAAAAAAGCGCTTTCTATGCAAAAAAAACGCAAAAAAAATTTTCTTTCTAAAAAAAAGACCCTCTTTTTTCTTTTTTTTTGAAAAAAATCTTGCTTTTTGTCAAAATTCGTGTTATTATATATTTGTATTATTTTAAAATAGTCTTATTGTGTGTTTTTGCGCCCTCTACCTGATAATGTTTTTTAAGGGGGGAAGTGAACGAACCACAAACGCCCGCGGGCGTTTTGCCGTTGATAGGAACGGCACAGCGGATACCTTTCGCCTCGCCGCGCATTAAAGTAAGCGCGCTCGCCCATAATTTTATAGTGCGCACACGCGTACTTGTGCGCACACGTGCGTATAAACGTTAAGCCGCATGGCTATCTTAAAAATAATTCGCTCTTGTCTTTTCACGGAAATAAAAAGAAACGAAAAGGATTTTTATGACAGAACTCAGTTTGCAAAAAGCCAATTTTTGGAAGCGGATCTCGGCGTGGTTTCTCGACGTCATTCTGCTGACCATTTTGACCACGGGATTTGCCTTCGCAATTTCCGCCATCTTGCGTTATGATGAGCATAACGCAACCTTGCAAACGTATTATGACAATTATTATCAACAGGTTGAAACAAAATACGGGATTGATTTCGATATCAGCCAAGAGGAATACGCCAAGCTTTCCGACGAACAAAAAGCGGTTTATAAACAAGCCGAACAGGAAATAGCAACGGCGCTCAACCAAGACGAAGACGTCAAAAAAGAATATGATACGTTGTTTAACTATTCTCTTTTCATCGTCGGCGGCGGGTTATTCCTCAGCCACATGGCTTTATCGTTTTTCGTCCCGTTTTTTTTACGCAACGGACAAACGGTGGGCAAAAAAATCTTCGGGTTGGGCGTTGTGCGAAGCAACTGCGTACGCCTTTCCAACCCCGTCCTCTTTATCCGTTCTATCTTAGGACAATGCACTATTGAAGCGATGCTCCCCGCCCTTTTGTGCGTGATGATCTTCTTCGGCGTGTTGGGCTCGGCAGGGACGTTGACGTTACTGCTTTTGTTGGCTCTCCAAATCGGCGTGATGGCTTATACCAAAACAAATTCTTCCATACACGATCTTTTATCGGATACGGTCGTTGTCGATTTATCTAGCCAAAAGATCTTCCCCACGCAAGAGGATTTGATCGCCTATAAAGAGGCGCGCGCCGCCGAACAAGCCGAACAGGCGCAATATTGATATACCAAAGTTAAAAAATCAAGAAATTGATAAAAATAAAATACATAAGACTTTTAGGGAGGTCATATGAAAGTAGAACTTAAAAATCTTACGAAAATCTTTCCCAGCCGCAACAAAAAGTCGGGCGAAGAAGTAGTTGCCGTAAACAACTTCACCTTTGAAATCCCCGACGGAATGCTGGTGGGCTTGTTAGGCCCTTCCGGCTGCGGCAAATCGACGACGCTGTACATGATCAGCGGTCTGCAAAAGCCCTCTTCGGGGCAAATCTTCTTCGGCGACGAAGACGTTACCGAGCTGTCCCCCGAAAATAGAGGGATTGGGCTGGTGTTCCAAAATTACGCTCTGTATCCGCACATGACGGTAAAGCAGAACATTTTGTTCCCCTTGCAGAACCTGAAAGGCGCGGACAAGATGACGAAAGAAGCGATGCTGGAACGCGCCATCTCGGTTGCAAAATTGGTGCAGATTGACGAGCTGATGGATAGAAAGCCCAGCGAACTGTCGGGCGGTCAGCAACAGCGCGTCGCTATCGCGCGTGCGCTTGTTAAAATGCCCCGCGTCTTGCTGTTGGACGAGCCTTTGTCTAACCTTGACGCAAGATTGCGTTTGCAGACCCGTGAAGAAATCAGACGCATCCAAAAGGAAACGGGTATTACTACCGTATTCGTAACCCACGACCAAGAAGAAGCGATGAGTATCTCCGATATGATCGTCGTTATGAAGCTTGGCGTCGTGCAGCAGGTCGGTAAGCCGCAAGAAATTTACGACGATCCCAAAAATCTGTTCGTTGCGAAATTCTTGGGTACCCCCCCTATCAACGTATTCAACGGCCGCGTAGAAGGCGGTAAGCTGTATATCGGCGAGGACGCCGTACTGAACATAAAGGGCGTGGAAGACCGCCCCGTGACCGTTGCCATTCGTCCCGAAGGGTTCGAGTTGGACGAAAACGGGCCTTTCGTTTGCCAGCTGTCCAACGTAGAAGTTATGGGCCGCGACGTGTCTATCGTTTCCACCAACGCTGCGTCCGTCAACCCGATCATTCGTTCCATTATCAACGCGGACAACAAGGTAGATACCTCCTCCGCAACGGTTAGATACTCCTTAAAGACGCATAAAGTGTTCCTCTACGATACGGAAACGGAAGAACGCATTTATTTCGAGGTGTAATTATGGATAACAACGAAAACAAGGTCCTCACCGAAGAAACGGAAGTTTCTGAAACGGTCGGATCGGAAGAAAGCGTTACGCCCGTCGAATGCGAAGCTTGCGAAAACTGCGAAGCTTGCGAAACGGCGGTTGCGGACGGCGAAGCGGTTGCCGCGAAGGATAAAATTAAAATTACCTTCTGGCAAAAGATCAAATTTGACAAATGGAAAGGCTGGCTGTATCTTTTGCCCGCGATCGTCCTTTTGTTGGTCTTTACCGCATGGCCTATCGTCAACACTCTGCGTATGGCGTTCTTGGAAGGCTACGGCGTTATGGGTGAAGCAGGCGGCCGCGTTTACGAATTCGGCATCGGGAACTTTACTAAGGTTTTGCAATATAAAAACTTCTTGACTTGCTTGGGCAACACGATGCTTTTGTGTGTGCTGACCGTTCCCATCTCTACCCTGCTGGCGCTTTTGATCGCCGTTTGCTTGAACGCGATTAAGCCCTTGCAAAGATTTTTGCAAACGATCTTCTTCCTGCCTTACGTTACCAACTCGATCGCAATCGGCATGGTCTTTGCGGCAATGTTCAATATTATCGGTAACAATATCGGCAGCGAAAACCAACTGATCACCACGGCAGGTATCATTAACAACGTGTTGGGCGTGTTTGGCGTCGAACCCATCAACTGGATCAACGCAGGTTCTTCCTATGCGGCGAATATGACGGTTATGGTCGTTTATATCGTATGGAACGCGTTGCCCTTTAAGATCCTCATCCTTTTGGGTGGCTTGCAAAGCGTCAACAAACAATATTACGAAGCGGCAAAGGTGGACGGCACTTCTCGTTCGCGCGTGTTCTGGAAGATCACCGTACCCCTCCTTTCCCCCATGCTTGCCTACGTCGTTATCACCGTCTTTATCGGCGGCTTTAAGGAATATTCCACCCTCGTCCTTATCTTCCGTGG
>JAZKXM010000002.1:0-3830 GCA_045611585.1 Candidatus Scatosoma sp.
CTTTCAAGGGGGCAGGTACGCGACGACTGTATTATTGTGTCCTCATATGAGAGGCTGTTTGACGAGCTGAAAGCCCGCAAAAACGAGGATATTTTCGTGATTGGCGGGGGTGAAATTTACAGGGCTTTGTTGCCTTATTGCCACGAGGCGTTGGTTACCAAAGTGGACGCCGTCGGCGGGGCTACGGTGTTTTTCCCCAACTTGGACGAGGATGAAAATTTTGCCTGTGTTTACGAAAGCGAAAGGATAGACGACAACGGCTATACCATTCGGTTTACGACGTACGTCAATAAAAAGGTAAAAGAATTGTAGATTTGTGCAAAAAAATGCCCCAAGGCGGGCTTTTTTCCTTGTCAATTATGTAAAAAAGTATTAAAATAGTAGGGTTAAAAAATCAAACGAAGTTTTACGGAAAGCGAAGGAGTAATTTTTAGATGATTAGAGAGGATTTAAGAAACGTAGCAATTATCGCGCACGTCGATCACGGCAAAACCACCCTTGTCAACGAGATGTTGGCGCAGGGCGGGGTCTTCCGCGACAATCAGCAGGTGCAGGATCGCGTAATGGATTCTGGCGATTTGGAAAAGGAGCGCGGTATCACCATTTTGGCGAAAAACACGTCTGCGCACTATAACGGGGTGAAAATCAATATCGTTGACACCCCCGGCCACGCCGATTTTTCAGGCGAGGTAGAGCGCGTTTTGAAGATGGTAAACGGCGCGCTGATTTTGGTGGACTCGGCAGAAGGGCCGTTGCCGCAGACGAGATTTGTTATGCAAAAAGCCTTACAGCTGGGCTTGAAATTGATTATCGTTATCAACAAGGTTGACCGTCCCGACGCGCGTATCGACGAGGTGGTAGAGGAAATGCAGCTGTTGATGATGGATTTGGACGCGACGGACGAACAGCTGGAAAGCCCTATCGTCTATTGCTGCGGTCGGCAGGGTACGGCGTCCCTTACTCCCGACAAGCAAGAACCTAACCTCAATCCCTTGTTCGACACCATTTTAAAGACCATTCCGCCGATGGATATGGACGTGGACGGCGCGGGACAACTGCTCGTTTCCTGTATAGATTATAACGAGTTTGTCGGGCGTATCGGTATCGGCAGAATTGAACGCGGCGTAATCCGCGCAAACGAGCCTGTTGCCGTTTGTAATTTTAACGAACCCAAAGTTCGCACGAATTGCCGTATTGTAAATCTCTATCAAATCGAGGGGTTGGAGAGAGTTCCCGTCGCCAGCGCGAAAGCGGGCGATATCGTCGTCTTTTCGGGGATAGACGGACTCAACATCGGGGACACCGTTTGCGAGGCGTCTTGCGTAGAGCCGGTTGAGTTTGTCAGCATTGAAGAACCGACGGTAGAGATGACTTTTTCCGTCAACGACAGCCCGTTTGCGGGAAAAGAAGGGAAGTTTGTCACCAGCCGTCAGCTGCGCGACAGACTGTATAAGGAATTGTTGCGGGACGTTTCCTTGCGCGTCAGCGATACCGAGCTTGCGGACAGTTTCCGCGTTTGCGGCAGAGGGGAAATGCACCTTTCCATTTTGATTGAAACCATGCGCCGCGAGGGCTACGAATTTCAGGTTTCGACCCCCAAAGTGTTGTATAAAGATATTGACGGCGTGCGCCACGAACCGATTGAGCGGTTTGTTGCCGACGTTCCCGAGGATATGACGGGCCCCGTCTTTTCGGCGATGGGTAACCGCAAGGGAAATCTTATCCAAATGACGGCGATCGGCAACAGAATGCGGTTAGAATTCACCGTTCCTTCCCGCGGTTTATTCGGGTATAAAAGCGAATTTTTGACGGACACGAAGGGACAAGGGATTATGAATACCATCTTCTACTCTTACGAGCCGTACAAAGGGGATATGCAGCGTAGAAATACGGGCTCTTTAGTGGCGTTTGAAACGGGTGACGCGGTAACGTACGGGCTGTTCAACGCGCAGGGGCGCGGAACGTTGTTTATCGGTGCGGGCACGCCTGTATATCAAGGCATGGTAGTAGGTTATACCAACCTTGCGGACGACATCAACGTAAACGTTTGCAAAACCAAGCATTTGACGAACACCCGTTCTTCGGGTAGCGACGACGCATTGACGCTTGTTCCCGTCAGCAAGATGAGTTTGGAAGAATGTCTTGAATTTATTGCCGACGACGAGCTGTTAGAGGTAACGCCGAAGTCCTTGCGTATTCGTAAGCGTATCCTGGACGCGGAGTTGCGGGCTAAGGCGCGCGCCAAAGAAAAGAAACAGTAAAGGTGGTCATGGAAAAAACGATAAAACAAAAGGCGTATCTTTTCGATCTGGACGGCACGTTGGTCGATTCAATGACGGACGGCTGGGTAAAAATGTTATATGGGTATTTAGACGACCGTTCGATCTCCTATCCGCCTGACCTCGTGAAAAATGTAATCGCACTCGGTTTTGTGGGCATTGCGGCGTATTATAAGCAACATTTTCCGTTGCGGGAAAGGGAAGAGGAGATCGTTGCCTCGTTTGTTTCGTCACTGAAACACCGTTATGAAAAGGATATCGCGGCGAAGACGGGCGCAATAGAGGCGTTGCGGTGTTTAAAAGAGCGCGGCGCAAGCCTAAACGTGCTGACGGCAAGCCCACATTTCTTTTTGGATCCATGTTTAAAACGGTTGGGTATTTGGGATCTTTTTGACAATCTGTGGAGTCTGGAAGATTTTCCGACGACGAAGGCGGATCCTGCTATCTATCGGATGGCGGCGGATCGTTTGGGGGTTTCTTGCGCCGATTGCGTTATGGTGGATGACAGCGTGGCGGTGCTAAAGCCCGCAAAGCTTGCGGGGTTGCAGACGGTGGGGGTTTACGACGATTTCTCTAAAGAATACGAAGGAGAGATGCGCGTGATTGCCGACCGATACGTATATTTTCTTACAGAACTTCTTTAAAAACGGCCTTTTTAGGTCGTTTTTTTCAACATTTTTACAAAAAAAACTGAGTAAAAATCGCCCTTCGTTCGTCTTATAAGTGGAGGAGGTCATTATGGACGTATCGCGTTTGCGTAAAAAATTGCATAAATTTGACCGATCAGCAGTCACTTTGCTGGTGGAAGAATACAAAACGCCCTTATTGCGGTTTGCGTTTTCCTTTGTCCGCGACGAACGAATCGCCGAGGACGTGGTCAGTGAGGCTCTCGTTCGGTTGCTGATCAAAAAGCCTCGCTTGCGGAGTGAGGGGGCGTTGAAGGGGTACTTATTTTCCGTCACGAAAAACGTGGCGGTGGATTATTTGCGCAAGCAAAAGCGGGAAAAGGCGTATTCGGCGCGGCTTGGACAAGAGGAACGGGAAAAGCGGGCGAAGCCGATTGAAAATTCGGTGATCGAAAACGAACGGTATCGCGAGGTGACGGAGGCGTTGTCGGGCTTGAATGAACGGTATCGCGAGGCGTTGTATCTGCAATATTTTGAAGAAATGTCCGTAGAGGATATTGCGAAAATTATGGGCGGGTCGAAAAAGCAAACGTATAATTTGCTTGCCCGCGCAAAAGCGGCGATGAAAGAAATTTTAAAGGAGGGGGAAGAATGAAAAACACGGAACAGTTTGTAGATGAAGTGCTTGCAAAAGCAAAAAAAGTCCGCCTTAAAAAGCGTATCAAATGGAGTGCGATCGCTTGTTTTTGCTTGGCGACCCTCCTCTTTTTGGTGGGATATTCTAACATCATCACCTTTGACGGTATGTTTTACGCGGACGCGTACAAAAACTATCTCGCCCCCTACCTTTCAAACGACGAGGAGGAAAGCGAGCGGGTCGGTTTGAAATTCGTCGGCGAAAAATCGGCGGTGGTCAGCGTGGGGG
>JAZKXM010000003.1:0-2993 GCA_045611585.1 Candidatus Scatosoma sp.
AGGCAGACCAAATTATTTGCGGCAGAAACCGCACCCGAACGCTGTTAAATTCGGAAATTCGCGGCTATATGGGGCTTTCCGCTACGCAGACGTTGCCGACGGACGGAGAAAAGGTAATTTGTACCTTAAACGACTGGGAAAAACCGTTAGACGACGAAAGAAAATTTCATCTTGTCAATGGGGTAATCGGCAGGGCAAGCGAGGTAAACGAATGCTTCGACGACTTGGCGACAATGACCTTCACCCCCGATTTTTTGGATAAAGGGGTAACCGTGCCTTTTGATACGGGCATTTTTACGGGCGGCGAATATACGCATTGGTACGGGGATCGCGCGGTGACGATGGTGGACGGAACGGTGATTCACGAAAACAATTTCGCAATTTTACATAGGCTGAAAGCCGTCGCGGAAGAACCGATTGCCCGTTTCGAGTTCGCTTACGCCATCACCTGCCATAAGGCGCAGGGTTCAGAGTTTGATTTTGTGATCGTCTTTGACGAATCGTGGGTATTCGGGGAAGAACGCAACCGTTGGCTATACACGGCGATTACCCGCGCGAAGAAGAAATTGCTTATTTTGCGTTGACGGCAGCGGTTTGGCGGCGAAAAACGCGGGCTAAAAAACGCTTGACGGCAACCGTCGCATTTGGTATAATGTCAAGGATTATAAAAGGAAAAAAGGTGACGGAACAATGCCCAAAACGCTGGAAAAATATCAAGAAATAGAGCGTTCAATCATAACGAAATTCCGCAAACAGCTGTGGTCGCCCTTTATTTTGGCGGTTAAAAAATACCGTTTGATCGAGGCGGGGGACAAGATCGCCGTTTGCATTTCGGGCGGGAAGGACAGTATGATTTTGGCGAAGCTGATGCAGGAATTACACCGCCACAGCGAAATTCCGTTCGATATGGTCTTTTTGGTTATGGACCCTGGTTATAACGCCGAAAATCGGCGCCGAATCGAAGAAAACGCCGCGCTGTTAAATATCCCCGTCACCGTATTTGAAAGCGATATTTTCGCTACGTCCGACGCCATTTCGGGGGATTCGCCCTGCTATTTATGCGCAAGGATGCGCAGGGGGCATTTGTACGCGAAGGCAAAGGAGCTTGGCTGTAACAAGATCGCGTTGGGACACCACAAAGGCGACGTTATCGAAACGACGTTGATGGGGATGCTTTACGGCGGTCAAATTCAGGGTATGCTGCCGCGCATAAAAAGCACGAATTTTAAAGGAATGGAGCTGATCCGTCCGCTGTATTGCGTTTTGGAGAGGGACATTATCCGTTGGAAGGATTATCACGGCTTGCAGTTTATCGCCTGCGCTTGCAGCTTCGCAAAGAACGTAGAGGAGGAAAACGCGTCCGTTTTCTCGGCGAGAAAGCGGGTGAAAACGTTGATTGAGGAGTTGCGCCAAGAAAGCGAAAACGTCGAAAGCAATATCTTTCAAAGTATTCACAACGTGCAATTAGACACGCTGGTCGAATACAAGCAAGAGGGCGAAAAACATTCCTTTTTAGAAAAATTCGACGAGGAATAAAAAAGCTTTATATACATAACCGCATAGCCGCCCGCATAAGATAGGGTATGGGTATGCAAGAACAAAACGTACATTCGGTATCAATCGAACAAGAGAAAAGCATTACGGTCAGCGGCGTGGAAAGCGTGCTTGCCTTTTCGGATACGAAAATCCTTTTGTCGGTGGTCGGCGGTAAAAAGCTTCACGTTTGCGGAACGGAGCTGAAAATCGTCGGTTTTTCCAAAACGTCGGGCGCATTTAACGCCGTTGGGAAGATTGTCGGGGTTTCCTACGGTGGAAAGGGCTTCGCCTCACGGATCTTTAAATAATGGATTCGGCAGGTCAATTTACCCTTTTTTGTCTATGCTTGCTCGTCGGGTTTATAGGCGGGGTGATCTATGAGGCGTTCTTTCTATTGCGCGCGATAACAGGCTCGCGAAGGGGTGGCGTTCGCGCGGTGGGCGTTGTGCTGGATATCGGCTTTTGTTTGTCGTTTGCGGCGTGGACGGTATGGGCGGGCAGCCTTTTAAGACTACCAAACCTGCGCCTTTATATGTGGATAGCTTACGTGACGGGCTTGATAATATATTTAAAAACTTTGCACAGAATAGTTGATTTTTTCGAAAAAGTATGCTATAATGCTATAAGAAAAGGTATAAACAGACGAAAAAAGTCGCGTAAATGTGTAAAAACGCAAGAAAAAGAGGTGAAAAAAGCGTATGACAGAGGAAAAATTAAGAAAGGTCGTTACAGCGATAACCGTTGCGGCGACAACGCTATTCATAATTTTACTCGCCGTGATCGTCTATCAGGTGATCACGATCAGCGTCTTGAAAAACAAAGAGGATAGGCTTACCAAAGAAAATGCAAAGCTTGAACAGGTCATTGAAGAAGGTAAGTTAGACGCAGAGTATTTCGAATCGGAAATCGGTTTAGACTGGTTGGCGTTTCAAAAGGGCTTTATCTATTCGGGGGACAACTAAATGAGAAAATTTGCCGTGATTGACATCGGCTCGAATTCCGTTCGCCTAATGTTCGTGGCGGACGGAAACGTTTTATATAAGACTTTAAACACCACACAGCTCGGGGAAGGGCTTGCCCATTCGCCCAATTTAAAAGAAGCAGCGATTGAACGCACCGCGCAAGCGGTGGCGGCATTTTTTATCAAAGCAAAATCGGAGGGCGCGGAAAAAACCTTCGTCTTTGCAACGGCAGCAGTCCGTTCGGCTTCGAACAGACAGCAATTTTTAGACAGAGTTAATACCCTTTGCGGCTTGTCCGTTGAGGTGCTTTCGGGTGTCGAGGAGGCGGAAACGGGGATCGCGGGCGCGCTTGGAAACGCGGACGGCGGCATTATCGACGTCGGGGGCGCGAGTACGGAGGTTATCGTCCGCGAAAAAGGGCGGATCGTTTACGAAAAGAGCGTGGATATCGGCGTAGTCCGTTTGCGCGATCTTTGCGGTAGGGAGGAAAAGTGC
>JAZKXM010000004.1:0-4499 GCA_045611585.1 Candidatus Scatosoma sp.
TCCATTGCGTAATATCTACCAGAAACGGAGGCGATTTTACCGAACTGCAAGCGGTCAAGCTCTGCCTGCAAATCTTTTAAAAATCCTGCGCCAGAGGTGGGGGCAACGTCGCGCCCGTCCGTGAACGCATGGATATATACGTTGTCCAAGCCTTCTTTTTTCGCCATCTCTACCAACGCGTAAAGATGTTCGATATGGCTATGCACGCCGCCCGTCGAAACCAGCCCGTAAAGGTGCAGCTTTTTGCCTTTTTCCTTTGCGGAATGCATGGCTTTCAGCAGCATTTCGTTTTTGAAAAATTCGCCGTTTCTAATATCTTTGGTGATTTTGGTTAAATCTTGATAGACGATACGGCCTGCGCCGATGTTGAGATGTCCGACCTCGCTGTTGCCCATTTGTCCGTCGGGAAGTCCCACGGACATACCGCTTGCGCCAAGCTGGGCGGAGGGGTAGTTCTTTTGTAATTCGGCAACGTATTTGCTGCCGTCTTTAACGATAGCATTTCCTTCGGTGGAGGGGTTGATCCCGTAACCGTCCATAATAATAATTGCGTAAGGTTTTTTCATTGTTTGCTCCTGATTTTGAAAACGCATATACGCGCGATTGGGCGCGGTATTTCGTTTGCTTATTTGTCATTGAGAATAATCAAAATGGTGGGGGCAGGTACGCGTTGAATGCGCCTGTCCCCCTTATAAAAGTCCTTTTTGTTCGCGCTGTATTGCGGATTATTTATCAAAGTTTACGATGGTTGCAAAATCGTTTGCTTTGAGGGAAGCGCCGCCGATCAAGCCGCCGTCGATTTCTTCCATAGCCATCAATTCTTTACAGTTGCCTGCGTTCATGCTGCCGCCGTATTGGATGCGTACCTTTTCGGCACACTTAGGGCAGAACATTTCGCCGACCGTTTTACGAATGAAGGCAATCGTTTCGTTTGCTTGCTGCGCGGTTGCGGTTTTGCCCGTACCGATTGCCCAAACGGGTTCGTAAGCGATAACGATCTTCGTAACGTCCTCGATATCCTTCAAGCCGTCTTTGATCTGCGTAAACAAAACTTCTTCCGTCTTGCCGCTTTCTCTTTCTTCCAAGGATTCGCCGATGCAAACGATAGGGGTAAGACCTGCTTTCAGCGCGGTAAGCGTTCTCTTGTTTACCGTTTCGTCCGTTTCTGCGAAATATTGACGGCGTTCGCTGTGGCCGATGATGACGTATTGCACTCCGTATTCTAACAGCATAGCTGCGGAAATTTCGCCCGTGTATGCGCCTTTTTCTGCAAAGTGTACGTTTTCCGCGCCAAGCTGAATGTTCGTGCCTTTCAACGCTTCGCTGACGGCGGGAATGTCAATAGCGGGAACGCATACGACGACGTCGCAGTTCGCGTCCTTTACAAGGGGTGCAATCGCGTTGACGAGGGCTACGCCTTCGCTTGCGGTGTTGTTCATTTTCCAGTTTCCTGCAATAATGGGTTTTCTCATAATCGTAATTTTCCTTTATAAAATTTATTGTTCGTATTTTGGGGGGCGATATACACGCCCCCGCAATTTAGAATTTCTTATTTATCGTTCAAACAAGCGATACCGGGCAACACTTTGCCTTCGAACAGTTCGAGGGAAGCACCGCCGCCCGTCGAGATGTGGCTCATTTTATCGGCATAGCCCAAAACTTGAACCGCCGCCGCGCTGTCGCCGCCGCCGATAATGGTGGTAGCCTTTCCGTAAACGGACGCCAAAGCCGCCGCAACTGCCTTCGTGCCTTCTGCCAAGATGGGGTTTTCAAATACGCCCATAGGCCCGTTCCAAATAACGGATTTCGCGCTGGCAACCACTTCCGCGAAGATTTTCTTCGTTTCGGGACCAATGTCAAGGCCCATCATATCCGCGGGGATTGCGTTGGAGGGGACGACCGTCGTTTCGATGGGCGCGTCGATAGGGTTGGGGAAGGATTTTGCCGCTACGGTATCTACGGGCAATACCAGCTTTTTGCCAAGCGCGTTTGCTTTTGCAATCATTTCCTTGCAGTATTCGATTTTTTCTTCATCTACAAGCGAAGTGCCGATTTCGCCGCCCTGCGCTTTGATGAAAGTATAAGCCATACCGCCGCCGATAACGAGGGTGTCGCATTTTTCAAGCAGGTTGGAGATAACGTTCAGCTTGTCCGCAACCTTCGCGCCGCCGAGAATTGCAACGAAAGGTCTTTCGGGGTTTTCCAAGGTGTCTGCCATTACGGACAGTTCTTTTTCGATTAAGAAGCCGCAAGCCGCCGTCGTTACAAGACCTTCTTCCACGATACCCGCCGTGGAGGAGTGCGAACGGTGCGCCGTACCAAACGCGTCGTTTACGTAAACCTCTGCATAGGAAGCAAGCGCTTGCATAAATTCGGGCGCATTCTTTTCTTCGCCCTTATGGAAACGCAGATTTTCAAGCAGGACGCATTCGCCTTCCTTGCAAGCGGCAACCTTTGATTTTGCGTCTTCGCCGATAACGTCGGTGGCGAAGGTAACTTTGCCGTCCAACAATTCGTTCAGGCGCGCGGCAACGGGCGCAAGCGTCAGTTTCTTCACGTCCTTTTTCGCCTTTTCAAGGAATTCTTCGGTGGCGGCTGCCTGTTCCGCTTCGGGGAGGGCTGCAACCTTTGCTTTTTCCTTTTTGTTCAGCTCTAATTTTGCGTCAAATACGTTGTGGGGCTTGCCCATGTGCGAGCAAAGCACAACTTTTGCGCCTTGTTCCATCAGATATTTGATGGTAGGCAACGCGCCGACGATACGGTTTTCGTCGGTGATCACACCGTCCTTCATGGGGACGTTAAAATCGCATCTGACAAGTACTTTTTTGCCTTTGACGGCAACGTCTTTTACGGTTTTCTTGTTCATAAGATAAGAAATCTCCTTCAATATTTTTTCTCGTACAAATATATAATACCCGTTTTTTTTGTTTTTGTCAACTTTTTGGGAAAATAATCCGAAAAAACTTTTTCAAGTGTTGACGAAAAGTGCAAGTTATGGTATAATAATCGGGATAAATCTTTTGATTGAGGGCGCACGGCGTGAAAAAATGTAGGATTACGGTGATGAAACGGGTTGTCCACGAGGATTTGATTGCAAAGTACGAAAATCCCATTTCGCACGCTTGCGATTTGAGCTTGGGACAGGTTTTTATTTGCGAAAACGCAAGCAAACCTGACGGACTTTGCGACAGCGCGTGGGAGAGTATGCGCCCGTTCGTGGAGGAGCTGGCGCGGGGCGGCGGAAATTTTTTTGATGGGTGGATGAAAAATCCCCGCTCGGCAATGATTTCCTGCAACGACGGGTTTCGTCCCGTCAGCTTTTTGATAGAGGCGATACGCGAAGAATAACGACGAAGAATAACGACGAAGAATGACGGCGGAAAATAAGTGCCTTTTTAGGATTTTACGGTAAGAAAAAACGGAGGTAAGGATATGAGCAGAGCGGACGAAATTTTCGCGCAAAATATGACGGACATTATGGAAAACGGGTTTTGGGACACCGAGCTGGACGTGCGGCCTCGCTGGGAGGACGGCGCGCCCGCGCATACGGTAAAAAAATTTGGGATCGTCAATCGGTATAATTTGCAGGAGGAGTTTCCTATTTTGACTATGCGCCGCACGGCGTTCAAATCCTGCGTGGACGAGCTGCTTTGGATTTGGCAAAAAAAGAGCAACAATATCCACGACTTAAACTCGCATATTTGGGATAGCTGGGCGGACGAAAACGGGTCAATCGGCAAGGCGTACGGCTATCAGTTGGGCGTGAAGCATCAATACAAGGAGGGGGAATTCGATCAGGTGGATCGCGTTTTGTACGATTTAAAGCATAACCCCGCCTCCCGTCGGATTATGACGAATATTTACAATTTCCAAGACCTGCACGAGATGAATTTGTACCCGTGTGCGTACTCGATGACGTTTAACGTCACGGGGGATACGTTGAACGGGATTTTAAACCAACGCTCGAACGATATGCTGACGGCGAACAACTGGAACGTGGTGCAGTATGCGGTGCTGTTGATTATGTTTGCGCAGGTTTCGGGGCTGAAAGCGGGCGAGCTGGTGCACGTGATTGCCGACGCGCATATTTATGATCGCCACATTCCGCTTGTGAAAGAGGTGCTGTCTAAACCCCGTCACGCCGCGCCCAAGCTGATCGTCGATCCCAACGTCAAGAATTTTTACGATTTTACGGTAGATAGCTTCCAGCTTGTCGATTATCAATACGAAAAGCTGGATAAAAAAATCCCCGTAGCCATTTAAAGGGGACAAGGAGAAAATATGATAAAAGCGATCGTACACGCGGACAAGGAGTGGGGGATTGGGAAAAATAACGATATGATGTTTTCCCTGCCCCGCGATATGAAATTTTTTCGGGAAACGACGACGGGGCATACCGTCGTAATGGGGGGGAATACTCTGCGTTCTTTTCCGAATGGGAAACCGCTGAAAAATAGGGTGAATATTGTACTTTCAAGGGGGCAGGTACGCGACGACTG
>JAZKXM010000005.1:0-4993 GCA_045611585.1 Candidatus Scatosoma sp.
CCCTTCAATTTCCGCTTTCGGCGTAGGCGCCGCAACCGAGTCGATAACGATAATATCCACCGCAGAACTTCTTACAAGCGCGTCGGTGATATCAAGGGCTTGTTCGCCTGTGTCGGGTTGGGAAACGTACAAATCGTCGAGATTTACGCCCAATTTCTTTGCATAAACGGGGTCAAGCGCGTGTTCCGCGTCGATAAACGCCGCAACGCCGCCCAGCTTTTGCGCCTCCGCAATCGCGTGCAGAGCCACCGTCGTTTTACCCGAAGATTCGGGGCCGTAAATTTCGATAATTCTGCCGCGGGGGAAGCCGCCGATCCCAAGCGCTAAATCCAACGTCAAGCAGCCCGAAGGGATTACGTCGATTTCCGTATTGCCCGCCTCGTCGCCAAGACGCATGATCGTGCCTTTGCCGTACTGCTTTTCGATTTGTAACAGCACCGCGTCAAGCGCTTTCATTTTTTCCGTATTCTTTTCTTTGCTCATATCTATTTTCTCCTGTTGTTTTTTTCTTATTTTATACCGTTTTCAAATGTTTATACGCCTGAAACAGCGCGTAGTTGATCGCCTGTTCGACAATCTCGTCCCTTGTCCCGTTAAATTTATACTGATAGACGAACACGCTTTCCTTCGTCCCTACGGCGATATACGCAAGCCCCACGGGCGCGTCCGTTCGATCGGACTTTGGCCCCGCAATCCCCGTTGTCGCCACTGAAACGTCGCAATCCCCCGTCGCGATCAAGCCCGCCGCCATTTCGTACGCCGTTTGATCGGAAACCGCGCCGTTCATTCGGAGTGTATATTCGCGCACGCCAAGCCGTTTCATCTTTGCTTCTTCGGCGTAGGTGTTCAAGCCCTCAAAATAGACTTTGCTTGCGCCCGAAACGGAAGTGATACGCCGCGCGATCCCACCGCCTGTGAAGGATTCGGCAACGCTGATTCGTTTGCCTCTGACCGTCAACAGCTGTACTAGCTGTTTTTCGATTGAAATATCCTCTAACGCATACAAATTGTCTGCAAACGATTGCGCAAACAACCGCATTACGTCGTCCACCGTCATTTTGGGAACGCTGTTGTCATATAAAACGTCAATGACATCCTCGTCGTATTTTCGACGGCGTTGAAACCGAATTTTATCCGCGCATATTCTACGCGCGTCAAGAATGGTATTTGCGACCGCCCCGTCCGCCGCGCCGATCAAGCGCAAGGTCATACGGTCGAACCGCACGTTGTATTTTTGATTGAGGTACGGCACGCACATTTCCTTTGCGTATTTCGCTCCGTTTTCACGGTCGTCGCTTGATAACAGAAAGAGCGTTTTCCCCTCTTTTGTATAAAATCCCGCGCCTGCCGCCGTACCTTGAAAAAACTCGCCTACGCCCAGCTCGTCGCACAGAGTTTTTCCCGCAAGCAAAAGGGATTTTGGCAGCAATAGCAACAAATTGTCACAGCCATCTATCAGCGTCGGCAACGCTTCGCGCAAAGGCGCGTCGTCGTTTTGCGAAAGAAAACGAACCTCGTCCAACGGATAGCCGCCAAGCAAAAACTCGTCCAAGACGGAAGAAAAATCCGTCACAGACAAACTGTCTTTGCAATTTCTCAATACGATACATCCGTTTTTCATCCTTCGCGCCCCGCTTTCTTTATTTCTTATTGACCTTTTAAAACTTGTTTATTTTTCACCACGTACGAAACGCCCGAAATGACGGTCAGCACCGCCGCAACCGCAAACAAGGCAAGCCCCACGTACGCAACGATCACGCCGAACGTTCCTGAAAAGCCGCCCGCGGCGATCAAAACCGTGATACAAAAATCTTGGAATGCCGTCTTGTATTTGCCCAGCTTTTCCGCCGCCAACACAATCCCCGACGCCGCCGCGATTTGACGGAAGGCACTGATAATCAATTCACGTGCGAGGATTAAGCAAACGAATACGGAAACGGTGATATACACCGCGTCGGTCGCAACGCCGAATTTCGCAAAGATATCCTCCTTAACCGTCAACAGCAGGATAAAGGCGGTAGCAACCAGCACTTTGTCCGCAATCGGGTCTAAAAATTTGCCGAGGTTGGTCACCAAATTTCTCGACCGAGCGATATGCCCGTCGATAAAATCGGTAATTGCGGCAACGGCAAAGATTGCCGCCGCAACGAAATAATGCCCCGTAAAGTTTAAAAAGAACATAAGCACGAATACGGGGATCAGGAAAATTCTGATCAAGGAAATTTTGTTGGGTAAGTTCATAATAAGTAATCCTCCGTTTTGCCGTACAGATCGTAGGCGTCGCAAGAAATAATTTTTACTGTGTAACGTTCGCCCTGCATTGCCTCGCGGGCGTTAAAATATACCTTTCCGTCAATGTCGGGAGCGCTGAAATACGCTCTGCCGACAAAGCAATTTTTATCGTAATCAATCCCGTCGCAAAGCACCTCTACCTCTTTGCCGACGTATTTTGATAAAATTTCATACGAAATCTTCTGCTGCGCAAGATACAGCGCGTTGACCCGACGTTTTTTGGTGGCGTGATGTACCTGCGGTTTCATCCTCGCCGCCGCGGTGTCAGGCTCCTTTGAATAGGCAAAAAAGCCGCAATTTATCAGTTTCGCCTCTTGGATAAAGGCAAGCATGCCTTCAAATTCTGTTTCCGTTTCCGTCGGGAAGCCCGAAATGAAGGTAGAGCGTATGGCAATCGTCGGGATTCGTTTGCGCAGCTTTTCAAACAACGCCAAATAGCTTTCCCTTGTTCCCTTTCGGTTCATTAGCTTTAACACCCGATTTTCCGAATGTTGCAGCGGGATATCCAAATATTTGACGATCTTGTCGTTCGTCGCGATCTCCTCAATCAATTCGTCCGAAATGACGTCGGGATAGCAATAGAGTAGCCGAACGGAGGCTATATTATCCAGTGCCGTCAATGCCCGCAACAGCGGCACGAAGCGGTTTTCCCCGTATAAATCCTCCCCGTATCGCGTACAGTCCTGCGCGACGACGATCAGCTCGGCAATATCTCCTAAATCCTCCGCTTCGCGGACCAAATCTTCCAACGGGTACGAACGGTACTTACCGCGAATTTTTGGAATCAAACAGTAAGTACAATGGTTATAGCACCCGTCCGCAATCTTTAAATACGCATAATGGGGATCCGTTGTCAGCACTCGTTTGGCGTAAAAACCGTCCTTTCCTTTCCCCACGTAATTGACGCGGGCGTTCGTTGCATACGATTCTTCCAACGCCTCAAAAATACGTTCGTAATCGGAGATTCCCAAAAAGACGTCCGCTTCCGTAAGCGGCTTGAACAGCTCGCCGATGAATTTTTGCGGCAAACAACCTGTCACCACTATTTTTTCCAAATTGCCCTTTTTATAATCAGCACACTCTAAAACGGTTTCGATCGCCTCGGTTCGCGCCGATTGCAAAAAAGCACAGGTGTTTACGATAACGATTTGCGCTTTTGACAAATCGTCTGTCGTTTTGCACCCTTTTTCCTTTAAGAGGGCTAACAGCTTTTCGCTATCCACTCGGTTTTTATCGCAACCGAGTGAAATGACCCCAAACAATTTATTTTCCAACATAGCCTTGTTTTTCCTTCCCGCGCCGAACGTTTATAACGTTTTCAATGCCTTTGCATTGACAGCGTTTTTCAGCCTTTTAAAGCATTTTACAGCGCGCCGAATTTACTTTCGAATTCCTCTTTCGTAATCAAAACCTTTCTGGCTTTTGCGCCGTCGAAGGAAGAAATGTACCCCATCTCCTCCATCCACTCTACAATCTTTCCCGCCTTATTATAGCCGACGGAACATTTACGCTGAATCATAGAGATAGACGCGCTGCCACTTAAAATCACGAAACGGAGAGCCTCAATATATACTTCCTCTACCCCTTCCTCGCCTGCGTCAAGCGAATCCCCCGAAGACGAACGGGTATTGTTTATGTACGCCGTTGCCGATTCGTCAAAATACGCATCGTTGTTCATCTTGATAAAGTTGATGACGTTTTGCGATTCTTCCGAGGAGATAAAGGCGCTTTGTACACGGACGGGAGTATTGATCCCCGACATAGTATAAAGGAAGTCGCCTTTGCCGAGCAATTTTTGCGCGCCCGTTTGGTCTAAAATTACGCGCGAGTCTACGTCGGAAGCTACGGCAAACGCGATACGGGTGGGCAAATTGCCCTTAATTACGCCCGTAATAACGTCCGCGGACGGTCTTTGCGTTGCAACGATTAAGTGAATCCCTGCCGCACGCGCCTTTTGCGTAAGGTTTTGGATACGGTCTTCCACTTCCTTTTTCGCCGCGAGCATTAAGTCGGCAAGTTCGTCGATAATTACGACGATTTTCGGCAATTTTTCTTCGCCTTCGGGGATATGTGCGTTATATTCGTCGATATTGACGACGTACGTACCCGAACGGCTCATTTGTTCAAAGAGAGTATAACGGCGGTTCATTTCGCCGATCGCCCAATTTAAGCTTTGGATCGCCTTGTTGACGTCCGTGATAATTTCGTTGATCATTAAGTGCGGCAAATCGTTGTATAAAACAAATTCCGTCTTTTTCGGGTCAATCAAAATTAAGCGAAGTTCAGACGGCGAATATTTGGTGATTAAGCTGATAATCAACGAACCTAAAAATACGCTTTTCCCTGCCCCCGATGCACCTGCGACAAGCAAGTGGATCATTTTGCAAATATCCCCGTACACCTTGCGGTTGCCGACGTCTTTCCCCATTGAGAAGGTAAGCGAGTTGGGTTTTGCGTTTACGTATGCGTCGCCCGTCAACATACAACCGAGTTGCACGAATTGCCGTTTCCGATTCGGCACTTCGATACTCACCGCGCCGTCTTCGAAGTTGGGATAGATATTTACCCCTTCTTTCGCCTGCAAATTGAGCGCGATTTCTTGATCGAGCGCAACGACTTTTTTCGGCGAAATATTACGAGGAATCGTAACGTTATAGCGCGTAACCGTCGGGCCAAAGGTGACCGATGCAATCGATGCACC
>JAZKXM010000006.1:0-1931 GCA_045611585.1 Candidatus Scatosoma sp.
GATATTCGGTCGGCGGGTTTTGGCGATGGCTGCGCCGCAAGGACAATCTGTATTTTAACCGTTTGACGGTGTGGGCGGGGCTTGCCTTTTTCTCCGTCGCGGTGGTTGCCGCTTGCTTTTTGCCGTTGGGAGCGGACGTTACGAAAATTTTGGTGATGCTGCCTTTCTTCTTTTTCTGCCTACTGTTCGTTTGGGCGGATAGAAAGTACGCGTTGAAGGTGCAGACCAAAAAGACGGCGCGGGTGTGGAGAATTTCTGCCGTTTACCTCTTTTTGATCGCTTGTGCGGCGTATCTTGTGATGGCGGTTTGCGCGTTTGTAGCGAAGCTGATTGGAAATGAATTGTACTCCACATTTGCCTTTTTACCCTTTACTCTTTTGCCGATGGCGTTGCCCTTCCTTTTGTGCGCGGCGGCGGCAATCGAAGGGATTTATGCGACGAAAAAGAACGCTGCGTTTGTCAAACGGGCGGGGCAGGTATTGAATGAACGCAAAAACGAGGGGCTGTTGACCGTCGGTGTTGTGGGAAGCTACGGCAAGACCTCCGTGAAGAATATTTTGGAGAAATTGCTGTCCGTTAAGTACAGCGTGCGTTCGACTCCGCAATCGTATAACACGCCGCTGGGAGTGGCGAGGACGGTTATGGAGGAAGGCTTGGACGGCAAAGAGGTATTTATTGCCGAAATGGGCGCGCGGAAGAAGGGGGACGTTGCCGAGCTTTGCCGTATGGTAAATCCCGATTATGCTATATTTACGGGCGTTTGCGCGCAGCACGTTGCCAGCTTTGGAAGCGAACAAGAGGCGTTGGAGGCGAAATGTGAAGTGGTTGTCGGCGCGGGAAAGGTAATCTGTGGCGGCGATTTGCGTGAAAAAATGATCTCGGCGGGGCTGTTGGGAGGGAATTGTACCTTCGTAAGCTTTGGCGAGATGATTGAGGATTTGAACTTGAAGGCGGACGGGACGGAGTTCTATCTGCGGTTAGGAGAAGAACGGGTTTTTGTTTCGACAAAATTACTCGGCGCGCACAGCGCGGAAAACGTGGCGATCAGCGCGGCGCTTGCCTTTGAGATGGGCTTGACGGCGAAAGAGATAGAGGAGGGCTTGCGCGGGCTGGAATTTGTGGCGCATCGGTTGGAGTTGTCCGAAAGCGGCGGGGTGTATATTCTTGACGACGGGTATAACTGCAACGAACGGGGCGCGAAAGAGGCGATTGAGGCGTTGAAGCGGTTTTCGGGGCGCAAATGGATTGTGACCCCCGGGATTGTCGAATGCGGCGTTTTAGAAGAAAAAATCAACGGCGAGCTGGGCAAAGAGATTGCCGACGCCGCTTTGGATAAGGTGATTTTAGTGGGGGATACCCTCGTCGGCGCGGTGAAGAACGGGTATCTTGCCGCGGGCGGCGATCAAGAAAAGCTGTTTGTCGTTTCTACCCTTGACAAGGCGAAGGGGATTATGGAAGGCGAGCTTAGCGCGGGGGATTGCGTTCTGTTTTTAAACGATTTGCCCGACGTATATTAAACGTATATTAAGGAGTTGTCGCGTGTGGGTGCGGAGTGTATAGCTTGAGCTATGGCGCGGAACGTGCGGGGCGTTCGAGGGTGCGGGAGCGCGGGGCGCGAAATTTGGATTCGGGCGCGGAGCGCGAACGAAAAACGAAAGAGAAAACAAAGAGAAAACACCAAAGCGAAAAAAATTCGGCGGAGGTGTTTTTTTATGCGCAAAGTGGCGGTGTTTTTTGGTGGGAAGTCTTGCGAAAATGAAATTTCGGTGCTGACGGGGGTGTTCGTTTTAAACGTTTTGGACGGGGGCAAGTGGGACGTTTTGCCCGTTTATATACATACGGACGGGGGAATGTACACCTCTAAAAGGGCGTTTGACGTCGAGGTGTTTAAAAAGCGGAGCTTTGCGGGGTTTGTGCGGGTGTTTTTCGAC
>JAZKXM010000007.1:0-7352 GCA_045611585.1 Candidatus Scatosoma sp.
ATACCGGGGGCGTCGCCGCCGCTGGTCAAAAGTCCGATACGTTTCATAACTCCTAATATTTTCTCCTAATCTACGTCCGTTTATTTGGATTTTTTCGTTTTTTTTCTGTTCGCCCTTTTCCAAGCGTTCCGCTCTATTATAGCAAACTTTTTCAAAAAAACAAACTTTTTTAGCGTATTTTTTTTGAATTTTACACAATTTTTATACAATTTTCGGGAAGAAACGCCGCAAGTTCCGCCATCAGACCCTTTCCAAGCGTCACTTTTTGCGAACAGAGCATCTTTTGTTTCCCGTTTACGAAGCAAACCTCAGTATTCCCTTCGTAATAGATAAGCGTTTCCAACAGCTCCTCAACGTCCTCCTCCAAAAGCTCGGTAACGTTCAGCCACAGCCGCTTGGGCTTGTTGTCCGCCGCCTGAACGGGACGGGCGGGTTCTTGCGCCCCTGCCGCCTGCGGACGGGGTTTTGCGGCATATCCTTCCTTTTCGGGATCGAATTCCGCAATTTTATCGACGATAATCGCCGGCGCTTTCCCTTCCGAAATGCTGATTTTCCCGCTGAGGGAAACAACTCTGTCAGGAACGAGGAAGCTCTTGATTTTATCGTACACCTTGGGGAAGCAAACGCATTCGACAGAGCCGCAAATATCCTCCACCGTCACGAACGCCATCATCGATCCCGAACGGGTCGCCAGCTTTTTGAAGGTAGAAATCATACCGCCCATCGTGACGGGTTGTCCGTCCGTCAGCTCGGTATAATGCTTTTCGCCCGTTTCTTCGTCCTCGATAAATTCGTTCAGCTTCGAACAGTTAAAGGTAGCGTCCTTGAAATAAGGCATAAACTTCTCAAAGGGGTGCCCGCTGACGTAAACGCCCAAAACGGATTTTTCCTTGGACAGCTTTTCCATCTTTTCATATTCGGGAATGTTCGGATAAACGATATCAATTTCCATTTCTTCCAAGCGATTTTCGTCCATTGTAAAGAAAGAAATTTGGTCCTTATCGTTTTGCTTATCCCGCGCGTTGACGCGGGCGAATACGTCCTCATATACCGCCGCAAACTGCGCCCGCGAATATCCAAACGAATCAAACGCGCCCGCATAGATCAGGCTTTCTACGATTCGTTTATTGATATATTTTGCGCAACGCACCGTAAAATCGGCAAAGTCTTTAAACAGCCCGTTTTGCTGACGTTCTTTGATAACGGCGGCGATCGCTTCTTGTCCCACGCCGCGCAACGCGCCCAAGCCGATACGGATCCCCTCCCCTTCTACCCAGAAAATGTCCTTCGATTTGTTGATGTCGGGGGGCAGGACGGGGATATTCTTTTCCTTCATATACATAATATATTTGGAAATTTCCTCGATCTTGTCGATACGGTCGTTCAAGATACCCGCCAAAAATTCCTTGGGGTAGAAATATTTAAGATACGCCGTGCGGTAAGCCACTACCGCGTACGCCGCCGCGTGCGATTTATTGAAAGCGTAGGACGCAAAGCTTTCCATGTCCCCGAATATCTTTGCCGCAACCTCCGCGGGGATCCCCTTGGACGCGCACCCCGTAATCCCTTCCGCGGGCGCGCCGTAAATGAACTTGTCCTTTTGCTCCATCAGCTCTTTTTTCTTCTTTTTCGCCATGGCGCGGCGCACAAGGTCCGCTTGCCCCAGCGAATATCCCGCCAGCTGTTGGAAGATTTGCATAACCTGTTCTTGATACACGATAACCCCGTACGAGTTCTTCAAAATAGGCTCTAAAAACGGCGTATCGTAAACGATTTTATCGGGATTATGCTTGTTTTCGATATATTTGGGAATAAAGTCCATAGGCCCGGGACGGTACAGAGAAATCCCTGCAATCAAGTCTTCCAAGCAGCTGGGTTGCAGCTCTTTCATAAACTTTTTCATACCGCCTTGTTCCAGCTGGAACACCGCGTCGGTATCCCCCCACGAGATCAGCTGATATGCTTCGGGAACGTCCAGACCGATTTTGTTGAAATCAATATCAATCCCTTTCCCTTCTTTGATATATTCCAGCGTGTTTTGAATATCCGTCAAAGTAGTCAGCGCAAGGAAGTCCATTTTCAACATTCCGACCGCTTCCACTTCTTTCATATCGAACTGCGTAACGATATCCTCGCCGTTTCGCGCAAGAGGTACGTTGTCCGCCAAAACCTTGTTACAGATTACGACGCCCGCCGCGTGTTCGGACGTGTTCTTGGGCATACCTTCCAGCTTTAAGCCCATGTCGATTACTTGGTGCAGTTCGGGATTCGTTTCGTAAACTTCGATAAATTCGACGTTCTTTTTTTGCTTTTGTTCGTTGAGCTTTTTCTGCAACTCTCCCCGTTTTTCCTCGTTGAGTTCGGGGTCTTGCAGCTGCTTTTCCAGTTTGGGTATTTTTAAGCCTAACAATTCGCTGATCGTCGATTTTCCGTCCATCAGCTTTGCCACCTTATCCGTTTCCGAATACGGAACGCCCATAACCCGCCCCACGTCCTTGATGACGGCTCGGGAAGCAAGCGTACCGAACGTGACGATTTGCGCCACGTTTTCGGGGTGGTATTTTTCACGGACGTATTCAATCGTTTCAATTCTTCTACGCGTACAAAAATCGACGTCAAAGTCAGGCATAGATACGCGGTCGGGGTTTAAGAACCGCTCGAAAATCAGGTCGTATTTTAAGGGGTCAACGTCCGTAATGCCGATCGAATACGCAACGATACTGCCAACGCCCGACCCCCGCCCGGGGCCAACGGGAATCCCGTGCAAGCGCGACCAGTTGATATAATCCCATACGATTAGGAAATAGTCCGCAAAGCCCATTTTGATAATGATTCCCAGCTCGTACTCCGCGCGCTGTTTAATTTCGTCCGTGATGACGTCGTAGCGTTTGGGCAGCCCCTCCCACGTCAAACGGGTAAGGTAATCGGGAGAGGTCGAACCGTCGTCAGGCTTGTACAACGGAATCAGCGAGGTGTCCCTGATCGGGTCCCCTTTGGGGGTCAAATCGAAAACGGGTTCTTCGATCTTATCCGCAATCACGCGCGTATTGGTGATTGCCTCGGGGACGTAATCGAACAGCTCCATCATTTCGTCGCCAGATTTAAAATAAAATTCCTGCGTGTCAAATTTCATGCGCTTGGGGTCGGCAAGCGTTTTTTTGGTTTGAATACAAAGCAAAACGTCGTGCGCTTCCCAATCCTCTTTGTGGATATAATGCACGTCGTTGGTCGCCACCAAGCCGATATCCAGCTCCCGCGCGATCTTGATCAAAAGGGGCATAATTTGCTTTTGTTCGGCGATTCCGTGGTCCTGCAACTCGATATAAAAATCGTCGCCGAACACGTCCTTCATTTCCTGCGCGAATTTTTTTGCCGCCTCGTAGTTCCCCTCCATCAGCAAACGGGGAATACGCCCCGCAAGACACGCGGAAAGACAAATCACCCCTTCGTGGTGCTTTTTGATCATATCGTAGCTGATACGAGGCTTTCCGTAAAACCCGTCGATATAGGACAGCGAATCCAATTTTACGATATTTTTATACCCCGTCTTGTTTTTG
This sequence comes from Candidatus Scatosoma sp., assembly GCA_045611585.1. Lineage (GTDB taxonomy): Bacteria > Bacillota > Clostridia > Christensenellales > Borkfalkiaceae > Scatosoma. The sequence goes on from JAZKXM010000007.1 coordinate 3,558, forward strand.
GCAAGCAAAACCATGTGCTCCGTTTTCGTGCCGGGGCGCTTGTCTAAATGGTCGTCGGTGGCGTACAGCTCGCACCCGATAATGTATTTTATCCCTTTTTTGACGCACTCTTCCGCAAAATACAAGGACGCGTACATATTGCCGTGATCGGTCACGGCGCAGGCGTTGATATTGTTTTTTGCAAGATGCTCGACGAGGTCGTCCACCTTCGCCGCCCCGTCCAACAAGCTGTATTCGGTATGCAAATGTAAATGTACAAAATCCGTCATAATTCTTCCGTCTTACGTTTATTTTTTTACTTTTCTTCTATCCGTTCCGCAAGTTCTAACAATTTGCGCATACGGTGGTTTAAACAGCTTTTCCCAACCCCCAGCTGATCCGCCAGCTCTTTTAAGGATTTCGTCGGCTCTTTCAGCCGCAATTTTGCAAGCTCCTTTAAATCGGGCGAAAGGTCTTGAAGCGCGCCCGCTTCGGACAGCTTTTTAATGGCTACAACCTGCTTCACCGCCGCCAACGCCGTCTTATCCGCGTTGCCCGACATACAGTTCGCCGCGCGGTTGCTGCGATTCGCCTCGTCCCGCTTTTCCATCACGGCGACAAACTTTTTTAAGCACCGTTCCGCGCCGATCGCCGCTAAAAAGTCCGAAATCGTTTCCTTGCTCTTTACGTACGCCACTTGCGCCTCTTTCCGTTCGACAAGCTTTGCAAGAATTTCGTATTCCTCCAACAAACCGCAAAATCCTTCCGCACTCCGCGGATCGGAAAACACAAACTCTAAATGATAGCCCGACCGCCCGTCGTCGGATGGCAACATACAGCTGCCGCCGCCCAAAAACGCGCCCTTGATATACGCAAGCCCCGTTTCTTCGGAGAATACCGCCCCGCCAAGCCCTTCTTCCAGCGCGCGCTTTTTTGCGTTCCACAGCCCCAACGCCGCCAACGCCTCCTCGGCAAACAACGGCGGACACTGTAAAACCAGCTTCCCTCTACCGCTCATCTTATCCACGCTGGCGACCGTCACCGCAAGCTCCCGCCCGAACGTTTCAAAAAAGAGTGCGGAAAAGAATTCCGCTACGTTTTCCGTTTCGCTGACGATGAAAAAATTAGGCACGCCATCTACTACGCCCAGCTGACCGCTGGTACGGATAAACGCGGACAACGCCGTCTTCGCCGCATCCCCCGTAAATTCTCTTTTTTGCGAGATCAACTCTCTTTTTACGTCCGAAGTAAAATTCATAGCCGTCCTTTACATGTGCTTTTTATATTCCGCAAAACGGAAGCTAGGCATTTTGCCGTCGATATTGTCAATCCTATCCATCGGGAAATTCAGTCTGCTAAGCTGCGCCTCCACCAACGCCGTATCCCCTACTCGTTCTTTGGAATGCGCGTCCGAATCGACGATAAAACGGGCGTCCGTTTTCGTTACGATCTCAAACAGCTCCTCGTCCGTCAAATGCTGTTTTTTAGAATTTAACTCGATATAAGTGCCGTAATCAGCGGCGCATTTCGCCACCTCCACCGCGTTTGCGGGGCATAAAAAATTGAGGTGGGTGATCGCGTCAATCGGGTTGCGTTTTATCGTATTGATATACGCCTTCGTGTTGCGCTCGATCAGCTTTTGAGAGGGGTGCTTGCGGAATTTTCTAGACAAAAAATTCCCGCAGCCGTAAAGCGCAAAATCGGAAAATTTATCATACCAAACGCAAATATGATTGCCGCAAAAATAGGTGTCGAATTTTTCAAAATCCTTTTCCGTCAAATCCGACCTGCCGCCTACCCCGCGAATATTCGCCTCCGTACCGACCAGCACCTTAATCCCGTATTCTTCCGTCGCCGCTTTGCAGTCGGCGATAAACGAATCCAACCGCCGCCTTCTCAGCCCGAAAAAGACGTGCGAAAAGCCGTGATCGCTGATCGAAATCTCTTGCAAGCCCAACTCCTTTGCCCGTTCCGCATTTTCCGCCACCGTGTGTTTCCCGTGCGAATAGGGCGTGTGTATATGATAATCTGCCGTGAGAATCATTTTCTTTACTCCTTGGTCAATTGAGGTATTCTATTTCCTCGCATAGCTTGACCTTATACTGTGCGAAAACCGCGTTTTTTACAAGCGCAATCAGCCGTTTGATATCCTCAGCCGTCGCGCCGCCTTCGTTGATGATGAAATTTGCGTGTTCTTCGGATACGACCGCGCCGCCAACGGAAAGCCCTTTCAAACCCGCCCCTTCAATCAGCGCGCCCGCGCTTTTGCCCGTCGGGTTTTTAAATATACAGCCCATACTTTTGCCCTTCGGCAACCGTTTTCGCTCCTCCAAGCGCCGTTTTTGAGCCTGTTCCGCTTCGTAAGGGGTTTCTTCCTTTAAGGCAAAGCAAACGCCTAAAATCACCCCGTTTTGCCCCATAAACACACTGTCTTTATAGGCGTAACGGCATTCTTCCAACGACAAGCGTCTAAGCTGTTTTTGTCCGTAATACAAAACGCTATCGACGACCTCGTTTAGATACCTACCGCCCGCGCCCGCGTTCATATACGCCGCGCCGCCGATCGAACAAGGGATTCCAGCCAAAAACTCCGCACCCGTTCTGCCCGCGTTTTTACAAACGCGCAAAAACTCCGCCGCCGTCGTTCCGGCGTAAGCAAACGTCTTTTCCCCTACGCGTACCCCTTTTAAACGGTCCGTCAGCAAATACACGCAATCCGACGGCTGGTCGGCGGGCAATACGTTGGACGTTCTGCCCAGCACTTTGTAACGGATAGAACAATCCTCCAAAAAATCAATCAGCCGTACCCATTCTTCCGTCGTCGCGGGACGAACCGCCAATTTCGCTTTCCCGCCGCAGCCGATCGTCGCCCTGCGCGAAAAATCAAGATCTTCTACCCAATCCAGACGGGGAAACTCCGCCTTTAAAAAATTTATCCGTTCTTTCAAACGCCTATCTCCTTTTATTGTAGCATATTTTCTTTTTTTTTGAAAGTGTTTACGCGCATTTTTCTAAAAAACTTTGTAAACTCTCCCTTTATAAATACGCGCCCGATCTATGCTTTATAACGCCGAGTCGGGGAAAAAGAGCCCGCACGTTCCCGCGCGAGCCCTTTCACAATAAGAGGAAATAAGTATAATCGTTCGTTAAATTACGCCTTGTAGATCACCTTGCCGTCGCGCACCGTGCATACGACGTCGTAAGCGGCGTTTATGACCGTAAAATCGGCGTTTTTGCCTACTTTGATACTGCCGACGGTTTCGTCTAAGCCGAGCGTTTTTGCGGGGTTTATCGTCGCGTAATCGACCGCCTGCGTAAACGGAACGCCTACTTTTTCGACAAGGTTTTTGACGGCGCGGTTCATACGCAAAACGCTACCCGCAAGCGTGCCGTCTTCAAGGCGCGCTTCGCCGTTTTTGACGTACACAGTTTGACCGCCAAGCTCGCTTACGCCGTCGGGAATCCCCTTCGCGCGCATTGCGTCCGTAATCAGCGATAATTTATCTTTGGGTGTGTTGTTCACCATAAGCTGCATCGCAGGTACGGAAACGTGGATTGTGTCGGCAATCAACTCGCAGTTGAGTTCGTCAAACAGCATTGCGCTGCCTACCGTACCGATTTCGCGGTGATGTAACGCGGTTTGCGCGTTGTAGGTGTGCGTAACGTTACTTGCGCCTGCTTGGATTGCTTGTTGAATATCCGCGCATTTTGCGCCCGTGTGACCAATGGACGACACGATACCCTTTGCCGTCAAATGCTGAATGAGCGCCGCCGCCCCTTCCACTTCGGGAGCGAGCGTAACAATCTTAATGGCGT
>JAZKXM010000008.1:0-2416 GCA_045611585.1 Candidatus Scatosoma sp.
TTTATTTTTACACTTGCAATAAAGGGTTATAGGCGCAACGCGCCTCAAAACTCAGGGGGCTTCGCCCCAAATTAACGTAAAAAACGTTGCGATTTATTCGATTGCAACGCCTAGGAGGAATACTTATGAATATCATTTTGAAAAACGGGGAAAGCATGGCGATTGCAGACGGGGCAACCTGTTTTGCCGCGGCAAGCGCTATTTCGGAAGGGCTTGCAAGAAATGCCGTTTGCGCGAAGGTCAACGGCGCTTTAGTCGATCTTTCTCACGTGCTTAACGAGGGGGACTGCTTAGAGGTCGTTACCCTCAAAGACAAGGAAGGCTTGCAGGTCTATCGCCATACTTGCGCGCACGTTTTGGCGCAGGCGTAAAAGACGGTGTATCCCACTTGTAAGCTGGCGATCGGACCCGTGATCGAAAACGGGTTCTATTACGACGTCGATTTCGTTACCCCCATCACGCAAACGGATCTTGCGAAGGTAGAGGCGGAGATGCAAAAGATCATCAAGAGCAACTTGCCCATTGAAAGATTTACTTTGCCCGCAAATGAAGCAGTAAAGCTGATGGAAAAATATTCTGAAAATTATAAGGTAGAGCTGATCAACGACCTGCCCGAAGGGGAAGAAATTTCCTTCTATAAGCAGGGCGGCTTTACCGACCTTTGCCGCGGGCCGCACCTTCCTTCGACGGGTAAAATTAAGGCGTTTAAGCTGACCAGTATCGCGGGTGCGTATTGGAGAGGGGACGAGCATAACAAAATGCTCACCCGTATCTATGGCACGGCGTTCGCTAAAAAGGACGAAATGGAAGCCTATTTCACAATGCTGGAAGAGGCAAAAAAGCGCGACCATACCAAATTAGGCAAGGAATTAAAGCTGTTTGCGCTGATGAACGAGGGGAAAGGCTTGCCCTTCTTCCTCCCCAACGGTATGGTGCTGAAAAATACGCTCGTTGATTATTGGAGAGAAATCCACACCCGCGAAGGGTACGTCGAGGTGCAGACGCCCATTATGCTTAACCGCACTCTTTGGGAAACGTCGGGGCATTGGTATCATTACCGCGATAATATGTACACCACGAAGGTTGACGAGGAAGATTTTGCAATTAAGCCTATGAACTGCCCGGGCGGGATTTTGGTTTATAAAAGCGAACCCCACAGCTATAAGGATTTGCCGATTAGAATGGGCGAGTTGGGCTTGGTGCACCGTCACGAAAAATCGGGGCAGCTTCACGGCTTGTTCCGCGTTCGCTCCTTCACGCAGGACGACGCGCATATCTTTATGACCCGCGCGCAAATCAAGGACGAAATCAAAGGCGTAGTTCGCCTTATCGACGAGGTTTACACGCTGTTTGGCTTTAAATATCACGTCGAGCTTTCGACCCGTCCCGAAAACAGCATGGGTAGCGACGAAGATTGGGAAATCGCTACCGAATCCTTGCGATCCGCGTTGGACGATTTGGGGCTTTCCTACGTTGTCAACGAAGGGGACGGCGCTTTCTACGGACCGAAGATCGACTTCCATTTGGAGGATTCTATCGGCAGAACGTGGCAATGCGGGACCATTCAGCTGGACTTCCAGCTGCCGCAACGGTTCGAGATCGAATACGTCGGCGAGGACGGCGCAAAGCACCGCCCGATCATGGTACACCGCGTAGCGTTTGGGTCGATTGAACGTTTTATCGGTATTTTGATCGAGCATTTCGCGGGTAAATTCCCCGTATGGCTTGCGCCTGTTCAGGTAAAAATTTTGCCGATTACGGACAGACAGCTTGATTATGCGAAGGATTTGTTTGCGAAGATGAAGGCGGTGGGCGTTCGCGTTCAAATTGACGATAGAAGCGAAAAGATCGGTTATAAAATCCGTGAGGCGCAGATGGAAAAAGTGCCGTATATGCTGGTGCTTGGCGATAAGGAAGCGGAGGCAGGACAGGTTGCCGTGCGCCGTCGCGACGGTCAGCAGTCGGTAATTGCCGCGGAAGAATTTATCCAAACGGTGCTTTCCGATATCCAAAACAAAACGGCGTTTTAATTTCCGTTAAAAATATTGACAAAATTGTATAAAAGCCGTAAAAAATGCTTGACAGAAGGAAAAACTTGTGCTATTATAGTTAGGCTGAAGCAGAAGTGAACCTTCTCGCCGTGCGGTTATGATCGGTACGGCTCAATATTTTCTAAAAGCCAAAAGGCTTATTACGGAGATTTTGAAAATGGGTTGCTTATGCGTAGGCAACCCATTCTTTTTGTGAGGTACACGATCATCAAAGACCAGCATCAAATCAACGAAGAAATTCGTGACAAAGAAGTCAGAGTTATTTCTTCCACGGGCGAACAGCTCGGGATTATGAGCGCGCGTGAAGCGCTTGCGAAGGCGGACGAGGAAAACCTTGATCTTGTTAAAATTTCCCCCAACGCCGT
>JAZKXM010000009.1:0-22909 GCA_045611585.1 Candidatus Scatosoma sp.
CTCAACGCAACCCTGCCCCCGCCGTTTTGAACTCCGTGCCCTCATATCGAAGCAAGGAAGAGCGCGCTGCCGACGCTAAAAGACGGCAGCGGACGAAAAAGATCGAGGAGGAAATTGCGGAGTTGGAAGAAGAGGACGCAAGACTGAACGAAGAGTTATCCACCCCCGAAGTGGCGGGCAATTTTGCGCTTCTCAGCGAAAAATGCACCCGTCTTGAACAGATCAGAACCTCTATTGACGCTCTGTATGCGGAATATGAAACTTTGCTGTAAATTTTATTGCTATGCGCCCGCGTGGGAAAACTGCGCGGGTGTATTTTATGTATTCGTTTTGGATAAATTTTAATAAAAAGGAAATCAAAATAAAAAATCTTTCAAGAAAATAAAAAATTTTCCGCAAAACCCTTGACAAATTATCTTCAATATGATATCATCAATGTATCAATATTAGGAGGAATTTGCAAATATGGAAGAAATTATTTTGCAAAATAAGAAGAGGGGGGCACTGACGTTGCTTGTTTGCGTCGCGTTGGAATTGCTTGCGTTTGCAGGGCTGTTTTTGGGCGCGGTGATGGACGAGGGTGGCAATTCGGCGGGGCTGGTCATTTTGATCATTGCGTTGATCTTGATGTGCGTGTCGTGGATTCCCCTGATCGGTTTGCGCGTGTTAAAACCGCAAGAAGCGTTGGTCGTTACTTTATTTGGTAAATACATAGGCACGATCAAAGGGGAGGGCTTTTATGCGTTAAATCCCTTCTGCGTGGCGGTAAATCCCGCAGCGAGAACCCGTTTAAACCAAAGCGGCGACGTGGGGGCGGAAACGGGTTTTTCGGGCGTGTCTGCGACTAAGACGTTGGATAAGAAAATTTCGTTGAAGATTATGACGCTCAACAACAACCGTCAAAAGATCAACGATTGCCTCGGCAACCCTGTCGAGATCGGGATTGCGGTCACTTGGCGGATCGTGGATACGGCGAAAGCGGTGTTTAACGTGGATAATTATAAAGAATTTTTGTCCCTTCAATGCGACAGCGCGTTGAGAAATATTGTCCGCATTTATCCCTACGACGTAGCGCCCGGCGTCGATACGACGGGCGACGGAGTGGAGGACGACGGCAGCCTGCGCGGCTCTAGCGAGATCGTGGCGGCGCGTATCCGCGACGAAATTCAGTCCCGCGTCAACGAGGCGGGCATTGAGATTGTCGAATCCCGCATCACCTATCTTGCATACGCGCCCGAGATTGCGGCGGTAATGTTGCAACGCCAGCAGGCATCCGCGGTGATTGACGCTCGGAAAATGATTGTAGATGGCGCGGTCGGTATGGTAGAAATGGCGTTACAGCGTTTAAGCGAAAACGGTACTATTCAGTTGGATGAAGAACGCAAGGCGGCGATGGTATCCAACCTGTTGGTGGTGTTGTGCGGGAACCGTGACGCGCAACCGGTTGTCAATTCGGGCAGCCTATATTGATTGAGTAAAAAATAAATTTATAGGAAACAAAAGACGTGCAAGAAAAAGGAAACGATAGAAAACAAATACCCTTACGGCTTTCGCATAAGCTGTTTGATGAATTGCAGGCATGGGCTGACGACGATTTCCGTTCGTTTAACAGCCAAATCGAGTATTTATTGACGGAATGTGTTAAGCAAAGAAAGAAAAACGGCAAGTACGTTTCGGAAGAGCTTGACAAACCGTTAGAGCTGGACATTTAAGCAGTAGGTCGTGTTGACTGACAAAAGAAAGTGAAAAATCAGATCGGGGGAGGGAACGAAATGGTCCGCTCCCTCTGTCTGCTTTTCATTTTTGTTGATTGCGCCGTGGGGAGAACCGTGAAAAATAAAGCGGCTGAAAAGTGGTGCAATTAAGTATTGAAAAATCATTGACAATTTTTTTTGTCTGCGGTATAATAGGTGTAGTTTTAAAAAACCGAACGAAAAATGTTGCGGTAAAATTTAATAAACCCACGCAGAGATGGTGGAGTGGTCGATCACGGCAGTCTTGAAAACTGTTGAAATGAAAGTTTCCGGGGGTTCGAATCCCTCTCTCTGCGCCAAAATAAATTAGCAACGGAGAAAACTTTTTCTTCGTTGCTATTTACATTTTGTTGATAAAGTGCTATAATAAAAGAAATCAAACGAAAAACGAGGAAGGAATGGAAAAGAAAATTGTCTATAACAAGCTTGTGCGGGATAAAATTCCCGATATCATTAAGCAATCGGGGAAGGAGAGCCAAACGGAGATTTTGACGGATAAAGAGTATCTTATTATGTTAGATAAAAAGCTGGACGAAGAGCTTGAAGAATATCACAAGGACCAAACCGTGGAAGAGCTCGCCGACCTTTTAGAGGTAGTGTATGCGGCGGCAAAAGCGAGGGGGTATTCGATAAAACGGCTGGGGCAGGTACGCGTTGAAAAGAAAAAAGCGCGAGGCGGCTTCGATAAGAAAATTCTGTTAAAATCGGTTACGGAAGTATAAAAAACAATTAAAAAAAGGAGAAAAAATTATGAGAAAGAATTTAAAAGCGAAGGCTTATCTTTACCCTATGCCCGTGCTGATCGTCGGCACTTATGACGAAAACGGAGTTCCCGACGCGATGAACGCGGCTTGGGGGACGGTGTGCGATACGGCGCAGGTAGCGTTGGTGTTAAGCACAAGTCACAAAACGGTGAAAAACCTCTTAAAAACGCAGGCGTTTACGGTGGCGATCGCGGACGAGAAGAACGTTCTGCCCGCCGATTACGTTGGCGTAGTTTCCGCGAATAACGTTCACGATAAATTGACGAAAACGGGCTGGCATATCACCAAAAGCCAATTTGTCAACGCTCCTATTATTGAAGAACTGCCGCTGGTGTTAGAGTGCAAGCTCGTCAGCTATGATCACGAAACGGAAATCTGCATTGGCGAGGTGGTCAACGTGTCGGCGGACGAGGGCATTTTGGATGAAAAGGGTAAGATCGACTTGACGAAATTTTCGCCGATTTGCTACGATTGCGACACCCACGGATATTATAAATTAGGGGATAGGGTCGGGCAAGCCTTTTCCGACGGGTTAAAGCTGAAATGAAATACGTACTGATCACGGGCGCGTACGGCGGTATGGGTTACCAAACGGCGAAAGCGCTGTCAAGGCAGGGGATTACCGTATTCGCTTTGGATAAAAAAGTGCGCGACGCGGAAGAAAATATACTGCCGATCGAGGCTGACGTCACGGACGTAGTCAGCCTAAACACCGCTTTTGAAAGGGTGCGCGCGGTCACGGACGAATTGTTTGCAATCGTGCATTTTGCGGGCGTGTATATGTTGGATTCGCTGATCGAAATATCGGAGGCGGAGTTCGACAAAATTTTCAAAATCAACCTTTACGGCGCTTTTTACATCAATAAAATTTTTATGCCCCTCTTAAAAGAGGGGAGCAAAGTGTTGATTACGACCAGCGAGCTGGCGCCCCTCGACCCGCTTCCGTTTACGGGCGTTTACGCCGTAACCAAAGCCGCGCTGGACAAGTATGCGTATTCTTTACGAATGGAATTGCAGCTGTTGGGGATATCCGTTTCGGTGCTTCGTGCGGGGGCGGTTTCGACGGGAATGTTAGGGGTTTCCACTGCCGCGTTAGACCGTTTTTGCGAAAAAACGACTACTTATCAATGCAACGCCGACCGTTTTCGCCGCATAGTAAACGGCGTTGAGGCAAAGAGCATTCCACCCGAAAAAATCGCAAACAAGGCGGTGAAAATCTTACAAAAGAAAAAGCCGGAATTCGTTTACAACGTCAATCGAAACAAGCTGTTGCTGTTGTTAAACGCTTTGCCGAAGAAAACGCAGCTGTGGGCGATTAGAAAAATTTTAAAATAATGGACGGGTGCGCGTCTGTAAAAATTATAAAAATGGGCGGGGCAGGTACGCGTTGAACGTTTAATTTTTGTATAAGCAAACAGGGAAATAATAAAACAAAAAGCGAATCGAACGAGGTTTTCTCGTGATCCGCTTTTTTTTTGTTGTTAGGAGTGTCAATATTTATAACATTTATACGAAATGGTTATATTGTAAAAATAAATCAGGTTTTGAATATTATCTGTTGAAAAACTTAATATAAGCGAGCTGTTTTTAATATCGACGAATTTTGTGGTGTAGGTTAATGTTTTCCGCTGAACGCTTTTTTTTGTGGGTAAATCGTTTTCTAAACAACCCAACAAAGTTTTGCTGTTTATAATGCTTACTTCATATTTTGGCGAGCCTGCGTACCCAATATCAAAAGGGACGTCATAATCTTTCTTGTAATATACGTCATAGGCAACTTTAATAGACAAAACGTAACCTTTATTGGCTAGCGTTTCAGTTTCAAATCCAGATGGTGTAATGTAATAGGTCAAAGAGGAGCTGTGTCCTTCCCAAAATTTAATAGAGCCGCCCGTACAGTTAATTTGATCTGCAACCTTTAACCATTTTGCGTAAAGGGTTATGTCACGTTTTACATCTAAAGGAAAAATTGCCGCAGTAGTAAGTCCTCGATCTAAATACCACCCGTCAAATACGTGATCGGGCTTTGTTGTTGTGGGGGCGTTTTTCAACACGTTAACTTCTTTATTTTCAATTTGCTTTCCCCCATTACATTCAAAACGGACGGTATGGGTAAATATAGTCGAGGAAATACCTGTTTTTTCTTCCAATTTATCGCAACTGACAAAAGAAAAACTTGCCATAGACAAAAGGATGCTTAAAAGAATAGTTAAAATTTTTTTCATTTGTATAAACCTCCGTGGATAATTGATTATATTATAACACAAAATATGGTTATATGCAACCATATTTAAGCAAAAAATGATAGTAAAATTATAGTTGCTAATAACCATAATCAAGGGGGCAATTATGAATACTGTCAATCGCGCTTTGGCGTTGCGGATAGGGGAATTATTAAAAGAAAAAAAGATGACGAGATATCGGTTGGCGTTAAATAGCGGAGTTAGCCATTCGACGCTGAAAAATATAATACACGAAACCATCGACGATAATTTGCTTTCCACCACCATTTTGCTGGCAGGGGGCTTTGATATGACGGTCAGCGAATTTTTAAACAGTCCGCTTTTCAACGAGGAGAATTTAAAAATCTGAAAAGGAAAACTAGATCAATAAAAATAGTCCGATTATTCTCTTTCATACTTTTTTTCGCAAAACACTTGAAAAAAGCGAGAAAATGAGGTACAATAGAAAAAAGCAAAATAATATGAGGGGAAAATGTCTGTTTTGCAAAAGGTAAAAAAACGCAAGGCGACGGGGCTGTGTTATATCGCTCTGTTTGTTGGCGTCATCACCGTTTGCGCGTGGATATCGCTGTACGTCGGCAATATCCCCGTTACGCTGCAAACCTTCGGCGTTTGTTTTGCCGCGGGCTTTTTAGGCTGTAAGCGCGGGGTGGCGGCGGTAGGCGTTTATCTTGCGTTAGGCTTTTGCGGCGTCCCCGTCTTTGCGGGCTTTACGGGCGGAATTTCAAAGCTGGCGATGCCGACGGGCGGATATTTGTTAGGATTTTTACCGATGGCATTTTTCGTGGGATTTTTTGCGGATATCGCGCGAAAAATCAAAGGCAAAACGGGGATTTTTTTGATGCTGCTTGGGTGCGTAATCGGCGTGCTGGTTTGTCACGCGGCAGGCGTGGGCTGGTTTATGCTGTATTCTTTGCAGGCGGACGGCGCGGCGAATTTTTTGGCGGCGTTGCTTATTTGTGTTTTGCCCTATCTCCCGTACGATTGCTTAAAGATCGTGTTCGCCGTCTTTTTCACAGTAAAATTAAAACGGCTGATCGGCGCGCAAAAATCGTAAAAGCGGTCGGCTTTTCCTGAAAATTTTGTTTAAGGAAAAGGAAAAAAGTGTATATAATAAACGAAAGAAACCCGATTTTCGGGGCGAAAAGGAAGCCTTGAAAGAAAATCGGGTATATTTTTTGGGAAAATGCCCGTTTTGTGGGTAAAAACGCTTTCATTTTCGGGCGAAATATTGTACAATATAAAATGAATGAAAGCGGCGTATTTTTGGAAACAACCAAAGGTTGTTCCGTGTGTATGCGCGCAGAAAAAATTATCGGAGTTTTTCAATGGGACTGATTAGTTATTTGATGGGCAGCGATGGCAGAAAAAGCTTGAAAAAGCTGAACAAAATCGCGGAAAAAGTGGAGGCGTTGGAAGAAAAATACGCCGCAATGCAGGACGAAGAATTAAAGAGTCAAACGGCGATTTTGAAAGGTCGTTTGGCGGCGGGGGAAACGACGGACGACATTTTGCCCGACGCGTTTGCCGCGCTTCGCGAGGCAGCATGGCGAGTTTTGAAGATGAAGCATTTCCACGTGCAGATCATCGGCGGTATCTGCTTGCACCAAGGCCGTATCGCAGAAATGCGCACGGGCGAAGGGAAAACGTTGGTATCTACCCTGCCCGCGTATTTAAACGCGTTGACGGGCAAAAGCGTGCACGTCGTTACGGTAAACGATTACCTTGCTAAGCGTGACGCGGAATGGATGGGTAAGGTTCACAAATTTATGGGCTTGACCGTCGGCGTCGTCGTACCCGGTATGGACGACGATCAAAAACGCGAAGCTTACAAATGCGATATCGTTTACGGCACGAATAACGAATTCGGCTTCGATTATCTTCGCGATAACTTAAAGACGGATTTAAGCAAAATGGTTCAGCGCGATCTTTCTTTTGCGATCGTGGACGAAGTGGACTCCATTTTGATCGACGAAGCGAGAACTCCGCTTATCATTTCTGGGAAAGGCGAAAAATCGTCGGAGCTGTACGTGCAGGTGGATAAGCTGGTGCGTACCTTTACGGGCGGTTTTGACGACGATTTGAAGGAAGCGGAGGACGAGGCGTTGCAAAAACTCCGCGCGGAAAAGAAGAAAAACAAGAAAAAGAAACCCGCTTTAGAAGAAGCGGACGAAGAGGAAGAGGTTGTCGATTATACGAAGATGACCTTGGAGGAGCAAGCAAATTACGAAGCGGAGCAGGCGGAAAAGGAAGCCGCCGCACTTTCGTCCGCGCCCGAGGGTAGAAGATCGCTTGCCGCCGCGAAGGAATGGGACTATATCATCAACCGTAAGGAAAAGACGGTAGAGCTGACGGAAAGCGGCGCAAGAAAAGCCGAGCGTTTCTTCCGCATCGACAATATTGCGGAGATCGAACACGCCGATCTCAACCATCACATTCAGCAGGCGTTAAAGGCGCATAAGCTGTTCCATTTGGACGAAGATTATATCATCAAGGAAACGGACAAGGGGACGGAAATCGTTATCGTTGACGAATTCACGGGCAGATTGATGGACGGCAGACGTTATTCGGACGGGCTGCATCAGGCAATCGAGGCGAAAGAAGGGGTAGAGGTCAGAAGCGAAAACAAAACGTATGCAACCATTACCTTCCAAAACTATTTCCGTTTATATTCGAAGCTGTCCGGTATGACGGGTACGGCAAAGACGGAAGAAGCGGAATTTAGAACCATCTATTCGTTAGACGTTATCGAAATCCCGACGAACCGTCCCATTAAGCGGGTGGATTTGCCCGATATGGTGTATTCGACGGTGGACGGCAAAAAGCGCGCGATCGTCAATGAAATTATGGAACGCCACGAAAGCGGCCAGCCCGTCTTGGTGGGTACTTCGTCCGTTGATAAATCGGAGGAAATTTCCCGACTGCTTCGCAAGGTCGGCGTAAAGCATAACATTCTTAACGCGAAAAACCACGAACGCGAAGCGGAAATCGTCGCGCAGGCGGGTCGGCTTGGTGCGGTGACCATCTCTACCAACATGGCGGGGCGCGGTACGGATATCTTGCTGGGTGGCAACCCCGAATATTTGGCGAAGAAACGCCTCCGCGAGGAGGGCGCAAAACCCGAAGAAATCGACCTTGCTATGAGTATGTATATCACGGATATTCCCGAAGAAATCCAAACTCTTCGTCAGCGGTATTTAAAGGTTTACGATTATTTCAAGGCGCAGACGGACAAGGAAAAGGAGGAGGTTATCCAAACGGGCGGGCTTTGCATTATCGGTACCGAACGTCACGAATCCAGACGTATCGACAACCAGCTGAGAGGCCGTGCGGGACGTCAAGGGGATATCGGTATGTCCGTGTTCTATCTGTCCTTGGAGGACGATCTTGTTATGCGCTTCGGCGGGGAGAGAATGAAATCCCTTTATAACTTCTTCAAAATCGACGAGGATACCTGCTTGCAATCGAAAATGCTTTCGCGCGGAATCGAAAATGCGCAAAAGACCATTGAAGGCAGAAACTTTGGGATCCGTAAAAACGTTTTGCAATACGACGACGTTATGAACAAACAGCGTATGGTGATGTATGCGGAGCGTATGAAGGTGTTGAAGGGCGAGGACGTTCACGAACAAGTGCTGAAATATATCCCCGACTTCGTGGTAGATACCGTGGCTTCCGCCGTCAATATTGAGGATATGCCCGAGCTTTGGAACGAGGCGGATTTGAACGCCGCTTTGGAAGCGAAGATGCTGCCTGAGGGGACGAACTACGTCACCCGCGAACGGCTGACGAAATGGGATTATGAGTTGGCGATTAAGAAAATCACCAACAAGGTCATCAAGGAATACGAAAAGAAGATTGAAGAATATCAGGCGCTGGGCGTTGATTTCGGTTCGATCGAAAGACGAGTGTTGTTGATGACGGTTGACAGAAACTGGATCGACCACATCGACGCGATGGATCAGTTGAGAAAGGGGATTGGGCTTCGCGCCTTCGGGCAGGTTGACCCCGTTATCTCCTACAAGAAGGAAGGGTTTGATATGTTCGACGAAATGGTAGAACGTATCCAACGCACCACCATTTCCGTCTTGTTGAAGGTGAAGATCGAGATTCGTACCGCACCTGCGCCTACGCAAGCGGCGGCTGGTGCAAACGCGCAGCCCGCAAACGGAACGGCGGCGACCGCAGGAGGGAACTCCGCGCAAGCGCCCAGACGCGCATTCCGCCGTCAGATGCCCGAACCGCTTAGCAATATGTCCTCCTTCAAGGAGAACGCGGCGAAAAATGCGGAGCTTTTGAGAATGGCTCAGCAAAACGGAGCAAAATCGCCCGTTCAGCCGACGGAAGAAAAGAAATAAGTGGTAAAATAGTTGCGAAAATATAGGAAAGGTTTATGTTTAAAGCAGACGATTACAGATTAAAAATTCAAGCGATGCGCGTGATTTTGGAAGAAGCGGGCTATGCGTTGGATATCGAAAACTTGCGCCCTCGCTTAGCAGAGCTGGAAAAGGAACAGGAAAATCCCGACGTTTGGCAGGATCTTGAAAAATCCACCAAAATCGGTCGCGAGGTATCCATGCTGCGCGGCAAGATCAACGCGTACGAGGCGGGGGAAACGGCGTTGTCCGACGCGGGCGACGTCATCGACCTCATTGAAGAAACGGGGGACGAAAGCCTGATTGCGGAGCTGGACGGTATGCTGTCCGCTGCGGAAAAGGATATCGAGGATATGCGTATCCGCGCGATCTTAAAGGGCCCTTACGACAACCATAACGCGATGCTTGCCTTGCATGCGGGCGCAGGCGGGACGGAGGCGTGCGATTGGTGCCAAATGCTGTACAGAATGTACTGCCGCTATTGCGAAAAGATGGGCTTTAAGGTGTACGAGCTGGACCGCGAAGCGGGGGACGGCGCGGGCTTGAAAAGCGTCGATTTCCGCGTGGAGGGTGAAAACGCGTACGGGTATTTGAAGGCAGAAATGGGGGTACACCGTTTGGTGCGTATCTCTCCCTTTGACGCCAACAAGCGCCGCCAAACCTCCTTCTGTTCGTTAGAGGTTATGCCTGAGGTTGAAGAGGACGACGAGGTGGAGATCAACGACGACGATATCCGTATTGATATTTACCATTCGGGCGGGGCAGGCGGACAAAACGTCAACAAGGTTGCTTCTGCTGTGCGTATTACGCACTTCCCGACGGGGATTGTCGTACAATGCCAAAACGAACGATCGCAGCTTCAAAATAAGGCTATGTGCTTTAATATGTTGCGGTCGAAGCTGTTAGAAAAGAAAATCGAACAGCGTCAGGCGGAAGCGGCGGCGATGAAGGGGGACGTGAAAAAGATAGAGTGGGGCGCGCAAATCCGTTCCTACGTGTTCTGTCCTTATACGCTGGCGAAGGACCACCGCACTGGCTTTGAAAAGGGTGACATTCAGGCGGTAATGGACGGGGAAATCCACGGCTTCATCATCGACTATTTGAAGAAATTTTAATCAAAAACGCAAGCGGTGGCAGGGTGCCTCCGCTTGTTTAGACTTTTAAAGACCGCCAAGCTGTTAGGGCGGCAAAAAGGAAGGGTGAAGGGTATGTATCGACCTTTGGAAAGCGGACTTTGCAAGGACGAGCCGATTATTTTGGGGATAGAATCCTCTTGTGATGAAACGGCGGCGGCGGTTGTTCGCGGTAGAACAATTTTATCGGACGAAATCGCGTCCAGCGCAAACGTACAGGCGCTGTATGGCGGCGTAGTCCCCGAAATCGCCTCACGCGCGCACACGGACGCCGTGGCGGCGGTGGTGGAACGCGCCGTAAAAAACGCGGGGATCACTTATGCCGATATTGACGGAGTTGCGGTCACCTACGGGGCGGGGCTTTTAGGGGCTTTGCTTGTAGGGGTGTCCTTTGCCAAGGCGTTTGCATACACGCTGGGAAAGCCGCTGATTGCGGTCAACCATATCCGCGGGCATTTGGCGGCGGCGTATCTTGACAGCCCGTCTTTGCAGCCTCCTTTTGTCACTTTGCTCGCCAGCGGCGGGCATACTGCCGTTTTGCATACCAAATCGGAATCGGAATTTGAAATCCTCGGCGGTACGTTAGACGACGCGGCGGGAGAGGCGTTTGACAAGGTGGCGCGGGTGTTGGGGCTGCCCTATCCCGGCGGGCCGCATATCGAGAGGCAAGCGCAAGGCGGCGAAAAAAACGTGCCGATGCCCAAGATGCTGAAAGGGGGCGGCGGGTATAATTTTTCGTATAGCGGCTTGAAAACGGCGGTCATTAATTATTGCCATACCAAATCGCAAAAAGGCGAAGAATATAACAAAGCGGACGTGGCGGCGTCCTTCCAAAGCGCGGCGCTGGACGTCTTGGTGGAAAAGACGGTAACGGCGGCGAAGGAAAAAGGAGTGACGACGGTGACGGCGGGCGGCGGCGTAGTGGCAAACGGGTATCTGCGTAACGCTTTGACGGAGGCGTGCGCAAAGGAAGGCTTGACGTTGGTGCTGCCCGAAAAGAGGTTTTGCACGGACAACGCGGCAATGATTGCGGCGGAGGGCGTTGTGCAATATAAATTGGGGAATTTTGCGGATATGCGCCTGACGGCGAAGGCTTCCATACCCTTGGCTGCGACGTTGAAAACGGTAACGCCCAAGCCCCCCAAGGCGAAGCGGGAGGATTAATCATGCACGAATTTTGGCATACTCTGTTGCACGCGTTGGAGGATACGTGGCCGCTCCTTCCTTGGATTTTGCTGATTTATATCGTTATCGAATTGTTGGAAAACAAAATGGATTTTGCCAAAGCGGAACGGTTGGGAAACGGCTGGGGACCTTTGGTGGGCGCGGCGACGGGGTTGATTCCTCAATGCGGATTTTCCGTTATGGCGGCGAAGCTGTTTGAGAAAAAGTACATCACGGTCGGCACGCTGATCGCCATCTTTTTATCGACCAGCGACGAGGCGTTTATCATTTTGCTTTCGTCGGGGGACAGCATGGCGCTGTTGAAGCTGTTGGCGGTAAAAATTGCCGTCGGGGTGGCGTTTGGGTATTTGATTGACCTTGCCTTGCGCGCGTTTGGGTATAGGCAGGTATGCGTTCAACCCCTTTCAACGCCCAAAAAAGAGCCTGACACCGTTCACGAAATTTTCTTGCAGAGATACGAAGTGGAAACAGAGGAAAACAGCTTTGTATGCTCTTGCGGAAAGACGCACGAGGGCAATTCGCCTCTTAAAAATTATCTGCTCTATCCTTTGCTTCACACCTTGCAAGTCGGTTTTTTTATTCTGCTGGTCAATTTCGCTTTGACGGCGGTCATTCACGGCAAGGGAGAAGCGGCGCTGGAACATTTTATGCAAAAGAGTAAATTTATTCAGACGCTGATCACCTCTTTGATTGGGCTGTTCCCCAACTGCGCCTCGTCGGTGGTGCTGACGGAAACCTATTTGGGCGGCGGGATCGCGTTCGGGTCGTGCGTGGCGGGGCTGTGCGCCAACGCGGGTATGGGTTTTGTAGTCCTTTTAAAAAACGTCAAGGAGTGGAAACGGAATTTGGCGTTGGTGGGCGGTATTTACGTTTTGTCCGTGCTTGTCGGGCTGGTGTGCAATCTATTGCCCTTTTTGGCTTGAAGGGAGAAAATTGCAAAAAAGCGTTTAAAACGCCGCTGGGTTGCGGTACATATAATATAGAACGGATATAAAACGGGAAAATGAACGATTGCGGCAAAGCCGTAAAAGGAGAAAAGGTTATGAACGAAGTGAAAATCATCGGGCAAGCGGAAGGGAAATTGACGGTGGCTCTGTCGGGGGACATCCACGCGGGTAACGCAGACGAATTTTATACCGCGGTAGCGGCGGAATACGAACGTCAGCCCGCCGATATTCTTTTCGATGGAAAGGAACTCAATTTTATCGACAGCACGACGTTGGGCGTGTTTGTGAAAATTTTAAAGATGGCGAAATCGAACGGGCATACCCTTACTTTGCGCGGGTTGCAGCCCAAGATCAAAAAGCTGTTTGTCATCTGTTCGTTGGATACGATTATGGAGATTGAATGATATGGATAAATTTTCCGTTACTTTGCCCCTGACGGGGGAATATTTGACAACGGTGCGCCTGACGACGGGCGGGCTTTGTTCGGTTGCCGATTTTGACGTTGACAGCGCGGAGGATTTTAAGGTTTGCGTCACGGAGAGTCTGTTAATTTTAAAGCGGAACGGTTACCGCCGCGCAAGCATTCAGTTTTGTGTAGGCGACACCCTTGCGTGTAAGATTGTTGGGGAGGACCCCACCGAAATTGCGGAGGAAAGCATCGAGGACGAAATTTCCTACGCGCTTTTAAACGCGTTGCTTGGAAAGGTGGATTTCACCAAAAACGAGGGGGGCAGGGTCGAGATTATTGCCTTTGAGGGATAAAACGAAGGATTGCGGCGAAAGGATATGGCAGAGGAACAAACGAACGATTTATTTGCGCAGTACAAGGCGACGGGCGATGTTGCCGTGCGCAATAAAATAGCCGAAAAATATCTGTACATAGCGGATATTTTGGCTAAAAAATTTGCCCATAGAGGGGTGGAGTACGACGATTTAAAGCAAGTGGCGTCGTACGCGCTTTTGCGTGGGATTGATCGGTTTGACCCCGCCTTGGGTATGCAGTTTACCACCTTTATCACCCCGACCATCGCGGGGGAAATCAAAAATTATTTCCGCGACAAATCCAGAATGGTAAAATTGCCCAGAAAGCTGGGGGAACAGAGCGCGCAGGTAAAATCGTTTTCTGCCGATTTTGAAACTCGGCGCGGGGTGAAGCCCAGCGTGAAGGAGATTGCGGAAGGGCTTAATATGTCCGAAGAAGACGTTGTGAAGGCGTTGGAGGTAGGCGGCACTCTTTCCTTGGACCGCATGGCGGCAAACGAGGAGGACGATAATCGTTCCTTACACGATTTGTTGCCCGCTGGCGCGGACGAATATGAAGAATTTGAAACCCGCGAGGCGTTGCGCTCGGCAATGAGCGATTTTAAGGACGTAGAAAAGAAATTGATCAAATACCGCTTCGTCGATCAGCTGTCGCAAAGCGAAACGGCAGGGCGGTTGGGCGTGTCGCAGATGTTTGTTTCCCGTATGGAAAGAAAATTGATGGCAAGACTTCGCGAACGCTTGAAGGATTCGGTATAAGATAAGCCGTAGGCGTATGGACTTCGCGCGCGTAGCGCGTAAACAAAAATTACCGAAAGAGGGAAAAGAGGAAAAGGAATGTTTTTTGAGGTAAACGATCAAAAATCGTTAGAGGCGGCGATGGCAGCGCTCTGTCAATATTTGACGGAACGAAGCGTTCCGCACGGAAGCGTTTTCGACAGTAAGCTGGTCGTCAGCGAGCTGGTCGGCAACGTTTTGCGCCATTCTGACGGGGTCGCAACCTTACGCGGCGGAGTAAAGGACGGCTTTGTCGAGTTGAAGGTGCATTCTACCGTCCGTTTCCGTCCCCCTGAAACGAGTAGCTGTTCGGACGTGTATGCCGAAAGTGGCAGAGGGCTGTTTATCGTGGATAACGTTTGTGCCGAACGGATTTTTACCGAGGACGGCGGCATCGAGGTAAGGATTAAAATTCAGCCGTAAAACGGACAAAAAAGAGTAAAAATAGTACCCCGCGGGAAAGCTGCGTTTCGTATAAAGGAAGCGTTTTTTCGCGGGGTTTTGTTTGTATAAAAAGAACAGGAAAAGAAAAAAGCGCTCCTTTGCGGGAACGCTTTTTCGGTTTTTTAATCAAATCAAAGCTTGGTAGAATAGGTGTAAATCTTCGCCATCAAGCCGTCGGGGATACGATCTCTGTACTGACCGAGGTAAATGAAGATCTTGTTGAAGAACGCCTTGTTATCGCCGCCGACGACGTAATCGGGCAGTTCGTTCATCGTGCCTTTATATTTCAAGATAAACAGTTCGGTAAACTGATTTCTTTCTTCTGCCGTCAAGGACGCGATAAACGGATCGAACGCACGGCTGTTATAATAATCGTATTCAGCCGTTTCAACGGGCGCGGGAACAGGTTCAGCCACAGCAACCGCTTCGACGGGTTCTTCGGGAGTTTCCACAACTTCCGCCATTTCGACGGGGATAGGGCCGCCTTCGTAAGCAACCGCTTCGGGTGCAACGTCCTCTGCAACGGGTTCTTCGACGGGTTCAACCACTTTCGCTTTCTTATTCTTCTTTTTCTTCACGATTAAGATAATCGTAACGATCAAAACCTGTACAAACGCGCAGCCTGCCGCCGCCAACGCATAGGGATTAACGGTGGAGATTTGTTTGCTGAACGCAATATACGCAAGCGCGCCTGCCGCCAAGAATTCTAAAACGTAGCAAATCAGCTCGAACGGGTAGCCTTTCTTCATAGGCAAACGCATCATCACGATCACCAACGCCGCAACGGAGATTGCCAACGCTGCAAGGAGGATGATCTTAAAGATATCGCCGTTGCTGCCGTCCAAAAGCGCCTTAATGCTGTCGTAACCGTTTACGACAACAAGCATTACCGAGCCAGCAAACGCAACCGTAAGAAGGTATTGAAGGAGGTTATACCAAGCCTTCTTGCCCTTAATTGCGGACATTACGAAATACAAGAACAGGGACGCGCCCATGCCGATAACCAAATAATAATCAATCAACGGCTTTTTCACCGCAAGCGAGCTGATCGCATAGATGGAAATGGTGTAAAGGGTAAACGCTACGGTAAGGAAGAACGCCGCCGTTCTAACCACTCCGTTTTTCCCTGCAAACAGCGCGATAAGCGCAAGCACAACACCTACGACGAGAGCGACGAGGAATAAATACAGGGTAAAGCTGGCAACCAAACCAAACGTTTCGGTTGACGTAAGCATAGGAAGGAAGCCCAAATATTTTGCGTTGCCGCCGGAGATCAACGTCATAATAACGGCGTACATAGGCATTTGTTCAACCGCAAAGCTGTTATCCTTTGCCGTCGTAATAACGGAAAGGGGTAAGATGATCGCCGCGACGGTGATCGCCAACAGCAAAAGCGCGGTAAAGCGATAGCCCACGCCCTTTTTCTTCTTCTTGGGGGCGGGGGTGCTTTCCGTTTCAGCCACCGTTTCTACCGCTTCCTTTTCAGCGGTTTCTACCTCTACGGCTTCAGCGAACGGAACTTCGGTTGCAACTTCAAGTTCGGGTTGGTTCGTGTTGCTCATAACAAAATTCTCCTGCTTTGAATTTTTACCAGAATTTTTCGTTTTTTAAAAGAATTTTAAAAGACGGATTGAAACGCATACTGTTTCAATTTATAGTATTATAACACTTTTTCGAGATTATGTCAATATTTGTATAAAAATTTTTTAAAAATTTTCCGTCAATTTTCGACAAAACGCACCGAAATAGCCCGTTTTTTTAAAAGACGGAATTTTAAGAGGAAAGTTTGATGAAAATCCCGCCTTTTTTGCGCAAAACTCTTGAAAAAAATTGCAATTTGAGATATAATAAAAAGGAAGGAAAAATTTAGGAGACATTATGAGCGAACTTACGAAAATCGTCGCGGAGATCAACGGAAAGCTGGGGGTTGCGTTCAGCTGTTATAAAGAGAACGTGCGCCCCGTTGAGGGGCCCGTTTGCGACAAGCAGTTTGAGGGGGTCACGGACGACGGCAATTATACCTTTTTTCGGTTTTTGCATAAAAACGTAGGGTACGTCGGGGCGATCGAGGGGACGGATAAAACGGCGTATGCGTATGCGGCGATGCTGCCCGCCTATATCGAAAGCTTTGCCGAAAAGGAATCAGAGCTGTCTAAAACGGAGTATCTAAAACGAATCCTGCTTGGCGAATGTTCGCTGAACGGCGTATATAAATATATGACCAAATTCTCGGTCAAGAGCGCGGCTTGCTTTGCGCTTGCGATACGGGTGCGGGGCAGAATGGACGAGGTTATCGCCTTGATCGAACAGTACGGCGGCAACAGCCTTGATACCGTCGTCAAAATGGACGAAAAATATTGCGTGCTGGTAAAATATCTTTCCGCTGAGGAAAACGATTATCGCTCCACCGTCGATTATGCCGAATTTTTGGTGCAATCGTTGCAGGAGGAGCTGGGCGTTGAGGCAAGCGTCGGGGTAGGTAGGACGGTTCGCGAACTGAAAGACGTCGCCTTTTCTTACGAGCAAGCTTCTACCGCGCTTCGCTACGCCGAAGCGTTTGCGGAGAAAGGCAAGGTGCATTCTTATCGCGAATTTATGCTGGTAAAAATTTTGGAAGGGATTTCCGAAAGCAAGCTGTCCGAATATCTTGCCGAGCTGACGGACGAATCGGCAGAGGAGATCTTCGAGGACGAAGAAATGCTGGCGACCGCAGAAGAATTTTTAGGCAGTAGCTTAAACGTCAGCGAAACCTCCCGTAATTTATATATGCATAGAAACACTCTTTTATATCGGTTGGATAAGATTGAAAAGGCAACGGGGCTGAACATCCGTCTGTTTTCGGACGCCGTATCCTTCCGAGTGCTGACTATTTTACACAAATTGCTTGGAAAATAAACAAAAAAGGTATGAAAGATCCGACGGTCGGGTATATTGAAAGGAAACCCTGATTGGTCGGGTCTTTGCAACTATTGCGCCGCTTGCGGCGAAACCATAAAAAGGAGAACGTTTTTGAAGGATTTTGAAAACCGTCAACCGACGGAAGAAGAAAAGGAAATAAACCGTCAAGAGGGAACGGGGTACGAGTTTGATTTTGGCGCGGCAACGCCGCCAGCTCCTTCCTCGCAACCGCAGGAACAAGGGCAAACCGCGCCCCCGCAGGGCGGGGATTTTTCCGCGCGGCATGCTCCGCAACCCGCGCGGCGGAATGAAAAAAAGCACAAGCGTGCGTGGGCGGCTGTGGGGATCGCTCTGGGCTTGATCGCCTCCTATTTTGTGGGATATTTTTCCTATTCGGCGGGCTTGGATTCGGAGATGCGATCCCTGATCAAAACAAAGGACGCGATACAGGATTTGTATTATGACGAGGTGACGGACGAACAGTTTTACAACGTGCTGTTCGGCGCGATCAATAATCAGTTGTTAGACCCCTATTCCGCGTATATGAACGCGGACGAATTCGCCGCCTTTTTGGCGGACGCGGAAGGGATTTGGAGCGGCTTGGGGATTAGCTTTTCGACGCGGGACGAAAAGGGGAACGCTCAGCTGCTGATTACGCGCGTTTCGGGGAACTCGCCTGCCGAACGGGCGGGGCTGACGGAGGGAACATATATCGTCGGATACGGCGAAACGGAAACGCAGCTTACCTATGACGCCAAGTACGAGGATTTTTTAGCCTTCGTTGATGGAAGGGAGGCGGACGAAGCGTTTACTCTAGCGATCAAAAAAGAGGGCGTTGAGGAGAAAATTTCTATCGCCAAGGAAGCCTTTGTGGAAAATTACGTCTTTTATCGCACCAACAAAACGGCGTATCGGTTCACGGGCGAGGACGCGCTGACGGAAACGGAATGGCAAAACCCGCTGACGACGTTGGACGACGACACGGCGTATATTCGGTTGACGCTATTCAACGGCAACGCCGCAAAACAGTTTAAAACGGCGATGAAACGCTTTAAAGAGGAGGGCAAAAAACACCTTGTGTTGGACCTTCGGGAAAACGGCGGCGGGTATATGGATATTTTGCAGGAAATAGCCTCCTATTTTTGCAAAAACGCCTCCTCCCAAAAACCGCTAATCGCCAAGGCAAAATATAAGGACGGCGACGTCGATAAATTTGAGGCGAATGGCAATTATTACAGCTCGTACTTTTCTGCTGACAGCAAAATTAGATTGCTTGCCGACCATAACACCGCCTCCGCGTCCGAATGTTTGATCGGGTGTATGATTGATTACGGAACGCTGACTTACGCGGATATTTGCCTTTCCGAACGCCAAGGAGTGGCAAAAACGTACGGCAAAGGAATTATGCAATCCACCTATCCTCTGCGCTTTTTGGGGCAAATCGACGCAATCAAGCTGACGACAGCAAAGATTTTTTGGCCGATCAGCGAAACGTGTATTCACGAGCGCGGAGTACTGCCTGACGACGGCTGTTTTACGGTAAAGGAAAATTATCAAAAGGACGCCGAATTAACGGCGGCGCTTGCGCTATTTCAAGACCAAAATGGTTAAAATGGCGGGGGCAGGGCTTTGATGAAATAAAAAAGAGGACTTATTCCGATATGGAAACAAGTCCTTTTTTTTGCGCTGTTTCAGCGCTTATACAAACAATTTTTTCGCGAACGCGAGCCCTTCGTCAAAGTGGTCGATAGAGGCAAGCTCAAACGAATACGCGCCCTGATATCCCGCCTCTTTTAATGCGGCAAGACATTTTTCAAAGGGGACGATTCCTTCCCCAAGCTTTGCGTCCGCAAGGTAATTTCCGCCCGCCGTTTTGTACCAAGCCTTGTCGGGCGTGGGGGATTTTGCGCGGAAATAATCCTTTAAATGAACGTGGCGGATCTCATGTTGAAAGGCTTTAAAAAATTCGTCGGGGGCTTCGTCCGCAAACAAAATGTTGCCCATATCCCCACATACGCCCACGTTGTCGCATTGTGTTTTCAGCTCCTTCAAAAACCGCTCCAAGCCGTTGACGCCGTTAAAATACAGTCCTTGTTCCTCATATAAACAAAGAAGCCCCAACTGCTTGCACCGCCGCGCAATCCTTGCCGCGCGTTCGGTTACCTCGTCCAATGCATCTTCGTAAGAAGGAGCGTTTTGGGGCAGGTCCAGCCACCCGATCAGCGTATGATGTAAAAAGGGCGAGCCAAGCTCTGCCGCGTATTCCGCGTGCTTTAACAACAGCCGTTGGCTTTCGTCGGCGCTTTCGCCGTAAAGGCAGGCAAAAAGGGAATAACACGCCGTTTTTAAGCCTCGATCGGCAAGCTTTGCTTTCAATTTCCGCGCGTGCGCAAAATCTTGCGCGGTCGGTTGCCACGCCTCCGTCGCTTCTTCGTAAAATTCGACGGAGCGAAATCCTTTTCCGCTTGCCCACGCCGCCGTCGCTTCCATTCCGTCCTGCTTTGCCATAGCGGTAAACCCGCCGTAAAAACAAAAATCGAGTTCCTTTTCCATATAATACCGCCTCACCGTTATTTCTTAACAGTTTGTTGTCAATATTATATCACACGCGCGCGAGGCAGTCAAGTAAATTTTATAAACACAAAGCCGTACCACGAAGGGTACGGCTTTGCGCTTTTTTTGTGGAGGTTCATCAAAGATGAAACGTTTTGTAGGATAAGTATAACTCTTTTTTTTGTTAATTGTATTGTAGGCGAGTGATAATTTCTTGAAAAATAAAAAATTCCCGCCCACCCCAAAGGGGAGAGCGGGAAAGGACCAAACGTCGCTTATTTACTCTTTTCGATAGACGCCAAGGCTTTTGCCGCCACGTTTTCGACGGTGAACCCAAAATGAGGGAACAGCACGCCTGCGGGCGCGGACGCGCCGAAGGTAGTCATGCAAATCGTTTCGCCGCAATCGCCTGCGTATTTGTACCAGCTGTAAGGGGAGCCTGCTTCAACGCAAACTCTTGCTTTAACGGACTTAGGCAAGACACTTTCCTTGTAATCTTCCGTTTGCTTTTCAAATTCTTCAATGCAAGGCATAGAGATTACGCGCGCCTTCACACCTTGGGTAGCCAGCGCGACCTTTGCTTTCACGCAAAGCTCCACTTCCGAACCCGTACCGATCAAAAGCACGTCGGGGGTGCCGTCACAATCGTCCAAGACGTAGCCGCCCTTCAACGCGTCCTTGCCGCTGCCCGTGTATTGAGGAAGATTTTGACGGGTGAGTACCAAAACGGTGGGTTCGTTGCCCGTCATTGCGGACACCCAAGCCGCCGCCGTTTCTTTGCCGTCCGCAGGACGGAATACCTTTAACCCAGGGATAGAACGCAACATAATCAGCTGTTCAACGGGCTGATGCGTAGGGCCGTCCTCGCCAACGCCGATCGAATCGTGCGTCATGATATAGGTAACGGGCAGTTTCATCAGTGCGGACAAGCGCATTGCAGGCTTGCAATAGTCGGAGAATACGAAGAAGGTAGCGCAGTACGCCTGCAAGCCGCCGTGCAGCTGCATACCGTTTGCCATCGCTGCCATCGCGTGTTCGCGGATCCCGTAATGCAGGTTTCTACCCGCGAAGTTGTCGGGGCTAAACGTGCCGTAAACGGTTGTTTCGGTATCCTTCATTGCCGAAAGGTTGGACGGACCAAGGTCAGCCGAGCCGCCGATCAGTGTAGGCATTTTTTCCGCAATCAAGTTCAAAACCTTTGCGGAGGTTTGGCGGGTTGCCATAGGCTTTTCAAAATCGTACAGCCCTTCCATTTGGTCAAAATCGGGCTTTTCGCCGCTGAACGCCGCCTTGTACGCCGCCGCAAGCTCGGGGTAGGTGTATTCGTATTCGGCGAACATCTTTTTCCAGTTCATTTCCCGTTCCGCGCCCGTTTTGCCTGCCGTGCCGCAATGTTCAAACACTTCTTGTGGACAATCGAACGCCTCCGTGCAAGGCCAACCCAGCTTTTCTTTGGATTTTTGTACGTTTTCCGCGCCAAGGGGAGCCCCGTGCGATTTTTCGCTGCCTTCCAAGGGCGAGCCGTAGCCGATACGGGTGCGGCAAATGATGATAGAGGGTTTATCCGTTTTTGCCTTCGCTTTTTCGATCGCGTCGGAAAGAGCCTCTACGTCGTCGGGGGAGGAAACCAAATCCACGTGCAGAACCTGCCAGTTTTGCGCCGCGAAACGCGCGCCGACGTTTTCTTTAAAGGTACAATCGGTGTTCCCTTCGATCGTGATGTCGTTGTCATCGTAAAGCAAAATCAGCTTGCCCAGCTTATGCGTCCCCGCAAACGAGCATGCTTCGTAAGAAATCCCTTCTTCCAAACAACCGTCCCCGCAAAGCGCGTAGGTGTAATGATCTACCACGGGGAAGCCGGGGCGGTTGAACTTCGCGGCAAGGTTTGCTTCCGCCATCGCCATACCGACCGCGTTTGCGATTCCTTGCCCCAAAGGCCCCGTCGTCGTTTCTACGCCCGCCGTATGACCGTATTCGGGGTGGCCGGGAGTTTTCGAGCCCAGCTGACGGAAGTTCATCAAATCTTCCTTTTTCAAGCCCATTCCGTACAGATAGAACAAGGAATAGTTCAGCATAGAGCCGTGACCAGCCGACAAAACGAATCTGTCGCGGTCGTCCCACTTGGTGTTATTGGGGTTAAATTTCAAGAAATATTGAAACAGAGTGTAGGCAATCGGCGCGCAGCCCATGGGAAGCCCAGGGTGACCCGACTTTGCCTTTTCGATCGCTTCCGCAGACAAAATTCTGATTGCGTTGATAGTGGTTTGTTGTACGTCCATTTTTTTATCTCCTACTTTAAACGTTTTCTTTTTTGCCGCTTGGTTTGCGGTGAGTATAGTCTTTTTGACCTTGGGCGCAGCGAAGGCAACCTTTTCCTTTGCCGCCGAAATCTCGATTACCTTCCCAAAGGGGGTCAAATCAAGACAGTCGTATTTTTTCAAGAACGAATACAAGCCGCCGAGGATCAGCTTTGCGCCGCCTACCGAATTGCTCTCTACGTTGATGGGCATGATAGGGTCGTGCAGACTCATACGAAGCAACGCCCAACCGTCCCCGTGCGTTTTGTCGTAATTGACGCGGAAGCCTTCGTGGTTGTCCGTTGCAGGGGAGGCGAAGCTCCAATTATTTACCTTTTGTTCAAAATCGGCAATGATTTGTTTGCCAAGCGTTTTAAAATCGCAACCGTCCTTAAAGCGAACGCGAATTTCGTTTGCCTCGACGGGCTGTTGAAGGTCGGCGATCAAATCGGTCAGCGTTTTGCCTTCCTTCGCCGCCTTTGCAAGCGCGATCAAAAGCCGCGTAATTAAGTATGCGCCATCGTCCAAGAAATAATTTTCTTTACACGCCGCGTGACCGCTCGTTTCAATCGCTAAGGGCGCGTATTCGCCTGCGTCGTTTAAGCGGATCGCTTCGTTGATGACGTTTTTATAACCGCGCATAAAGCGGTGGTGCTTGCCGCCCTTTTCTTCGATAAAGGCGGATAACCCGTCGGAGGTGACCGAGTCGGTAACAATCGTTCCCGATTTTTCGGAGAGCAAAATAGCGCAAATCAACGCGATCAAACGGTTGCGGT
>JAZKXM010000010.1:0-10407 GCA_045611585.1 Candidatus Scatosoma sp.
GGCAGACTGTGAGAGGGCTGCCGAAAAAAAGAAAGGAGTAAAAATTATGGTTTGCAAAAAGTGTGGAACAGAAACCCCGCAGGACGCGGTGTTTTGCCCTGCGTGCGGTTATCGTTTGGACGGTAAAAAGAACTGTATCGCTTGTGGAAAACCCAACGAAGAAAACAACGCGTTTTGCATTTATTGCGGTACGCGCATAGACGGCAAGACGGTTTGCGTATCTTGCGGAGCGGCGCACGAGGGGCGGTTTTGTCCTCAATGCGGCACGGAAGAAAAATCCGTCGCGAAGGAAAAGGTACATAAAATCCCGTCAAATAGTTCAAGCGACGGCGCGCTGTATAAGAAAATTTTGTCTTTGGTGGGCGGCGGCTTGTTGATGCTGGGCGTGTTATTTTCGCTGATTTTCGTCTTTTTTATCGGCTTTGAGGTGTCGGCAGGCGCGGGAATCGGTTCGACGATGGCGGACTTTGCCGAAGGACAAAAGCTTTGGTATTTCTTCGGGGACGTATATAAGGAATTAGACGAAATCGTCGTAACAAATGGCAACGTGATTCAGCAAAAATATTTAGACAGCGAAACGGCGTACGCGGTGCTCGGAACGATCCTTTGCGCTTGCACTTTGGCGGCGGTGGTGACGTTTGCCGCTTTGGCAATAACGACGTACGTCCGCAACCTGCTCGGTAAGACGGAAAAGAAGGCGACGGGCTGGGCGATTGCCACTTTGCTTTCTTACGTAGGCGGATTAAGCTGTTTTATCGCGCTGAACTGCGTAGTGCTTGAACAGACGCAATCCAGCATTTCGCTGAACGTTTCTACCGTCGGTGCGGATGGCGCGTCGGTGGCGGGCTTGATTACGGCTGGGCTTTCCACAATGCTTGGCGTAGGTTGTTACCTTGCGGCGCAAGGCAAAGGGGCAATCCGCAAAGGGGCGGTTCTTCGTTGGACGACGGCGCTTGGCTGCTGCGTATTGGGGCTCGTGTTATTTAATTGTCTTGTAAACGTCGTAGGCGTGGGCGAATTAGATTATAATGAAAAACAAATGTCTATCGGCGGGTCGGGCTTGACGGCGTCCTGTATTTATATTTCTATGTTTGGACAAATCGGCAAAGGAATGGAAGGTTTTGCAAACAAACTGTTTACGAACGGCTTGCTCGCGCAGCTTTGCTCCGTTCTTGCGATAGTGGCTACGGCAGGGTATTTCGCGTCGAATTTCCGTAGGATCTCCGAGGAAAAAGGAGGCATAGCCTCCGTCGTTTGGGCAAGCGTAGCGTTTGTTGCGTCGGTTGGTTTGATGATTTTTACCATTGTGCAATCGGTCGTGATGCTAGACGTTATCGACGCTTCGTTGAACGTCGGGGAGGGGAAAACGGCGTATATGTCTTCCAGACTCGGCTTGCCGATCGTAACGGTAGTCTTTTCCGCGGTGACATTAATCGCGGCGATCGTTTCCTTGGTGCTCAACCGCAAAAACGCGAAAAAAGAATAAAAAACGCGACCTCTTGAAAAAATAAAGATAAACCGTCCCTGCGAAAAATGCCGCAGGGGCGGTTTTTTTACGCGCGCGTGCGCGACGCGTACATAATATAAAAATAGTAAAAAAGAAAAAAATTATGATATTTTTACGAAAAAATTTTAAAATCACAGCCGAAAGGCTTGATATTTCTTTCAATTTATATTAAAATATAGATTGGTAAAAACCGTAGGGATGTTTTTTTGCGCCCAAAAACGGCGCAAGGAGATATTGACGGAAGAAAAAATAGGAAAAAATTTCAATTTGGAGGAAATAATCAATTATGGCTAAGAAGTATTGCTATCTCTTCACCGAAGGTAATGCAAAAATGCGCGAGATCCTCGGCGGTAAGGGTGCAAACCTTGCGGAAATGACCAATATCGGTCTGCCCGTACCTCAGGGTTTCACCATTTCGACGGAGGCTTGCACGCAGTATTATGAGGACGGCAGAAAGATCAACGCGGACATTCAGGCGGAGATTATGGAGGACATCGAAAAGATGGAAAAAATCTGCGGAATGAAATTCGGCGACAAGGAAAACCCCTTGCTTGTATCCGTTCGTTCGGGTGCGCGTGCGTCCATGCCCGGCATGATGGACACCATCTTGAACCTCGGTCTTAACGAAGAAGTAGTAAACACGATCGCTGCAAAATCGGGCAACCCCCGTTGGGCTTGGGACTGCTACCGTCGTTTTATCCAGATGTTCTCGGACGTCGTTATGGAAGTCGGTAAGAAGTATTTTGAAAAGCTGATCGACGAAATGAAGGAAAAGAAAGGCGTACAAAACGACGTTGATTTGACGGCGGAAGATCTGAAAGAGCTTGCTAACCAATTCAAGGCAGAATATAAAAAGCAGTTGGGTAAAGATTTCCCTACCGATCCGAAGGAACAGCTGTTTGAGGCTGTAAAAGCGGTATTCCGTTCTTGGGACAACCCCCGTGCGAACATCTACCGTATGGACCACGACATCCCTTACAGCTGGGGTACTGCGGTCAACGTACAAATGATGGCGTTC
Source organism: Candidatus Scatosoma sp. (assembly GCA_045611585.1). Lineage (GTDB taxonomy): Bacteria > Bacillota > Clostridia > Christensenellales > Borkfalkiaceae > Scatosoma. The sequence goes on from JAZKXM010000010.1 coordinate 2,526, forward strand.
GGGAACATGGGCGAAACCTCCGGTACGGGCGTTGCGTTCACGCGTAATCCCGCTACGGGCGAAAAGGGTTTGATGGGCGAATTCTTGACCAACGCACAAGGCGAAGACGTCGTTGCGGGCGTGCGTACCCCGATGCCTATCGCGCAAATGAAAGAAGTGTTCCCCGAAGTATATGAACAGTTCTTGAAGGTTTGCGATATTTTGGAAAACCATTACCGCGATATGCAGGATATGGAATTCACCATTCAGGACAGAAAGCTGTATATGCTTCAAACCCGTAACGGTAAGAGAACGGCTGCGGCCGCTATCAAAATCGCTTGCGATTTGATTGACGAAGGCATGATTACCGAACAGGAAGCTTTGATGCAAATCGACGCAAAGAGCCTCGATATGCTCTTGCACCCTCAGTTCGACGCGAAAGCGTTGAAGGACGCTGACAAGAACAACGTTGTCGGTAAGGGTATCGCGGCGTCCCCTGGTGCGGCGGCTGGTAAGATCGTGTTCACGGCAGAAGACGCAGTTGTTGAAGGTAAGAAGGGCGAAAACGTAATTCTCGTTCGTTTGGAAACCTCTCCCGAAGATATCGAAGGTATGAAATACGCGCAGGGTATCTTGACGGTACGCGGCGGTCAAACCTCTCACGCGGCGGTTGTTGCCCGCGGTATGGGTACGTGCTGCGTTTCCGGTTGCGGCGACATCAAGATGCACGAAGAAGAAAAATGGTTCGAGCTGGCTGGCCAAATCTTCAAAGAAGGGGACGTTCTTTCCCTTGACGGCTCGACGGGTAACATCTATAACACCCTTATCAAAACCGTTCCCGCTGACCCCAACTCCGGTTACTTCGGCAGAATTATGGAACTTGCGGACAAATATAAAGCGCTTGACGTAAGAACCAACGCGGATACTCCCGACGACGCGAAGCAAGCAGTTGCGTTCGGTGCGCAAGGTATCGGCCTTTGCCGTACGGAACACATGTTCTTCGACCCTTCCAGAATCGGCGCGTTCAGAGAAATGATCTGCTCCGACACCGTGGAAGAAAGAGAAGCGGCACTCAACAAAATCGAACCTATGCAGCAGGCGGACTTCGAAGGCTTGTTTGAGGCGCTTGGCGGTTACCCCGTAACCATTCGTTTCCTCGATCCTCCCCTTCACGAATTCGTGCCTACCTCGGAAGAAGATATCGCGGCTTTGGCAAACGCGCAAGGCAAGACGGTTGCGCAAATTAAGGACATTATCGCGGGTCTTCACGAATTCAACCCCATGATGGGCCACCGTGGCTCCCGTTTGACGGTAACCTATCCCGAAATTGCAGTTATGCAGACGAAGGCGATCATCAAGGCGGCGATCAATGTAACGAAGAAGCATCCCGACTGGACGCTCGTTCCCGAAATTATGATCCCCTTGACGGGCGAAACGAAAGAATTGAAGTTCGTAAAAGATATCGTTGTGAAGACGGCGGAAGAAGTTATCAAAGCTTCGGGTGTAGCGCTGAAATACGAAGTCGGTACGATGATCGAAATTCCCAGAGCGTGCTTGACGGCTGACGAAATCGCAGGGGAGGCGGAATTCTTCTGCTTCGGTACGAATGACCTTACGCAGATGACGTTCGGGTTCTCCCGTGACGACGCAGGTAAATTCTTGCCCGCATACTATGCAAACAAGATTTACGAATCCGATCCGTTCGCAAGACTGGATACGACGGGCGTAGGCAAATTGATGGATATGGCGGTTTCGCTTGGTAAGAAAGCTCGTCCTACGATGCATTGCGGTATCTGCGGCGAACACGGCGGCGATCCTTCGTCTATCGAATTCTGCCACGCAATCGGTCTTGATTACGTTTCCTGCTCGCCTTACCGCGTTCCTATCGCAAGATTGTCTGCGGCGCAAGCGAACATCAAAAACCCTAGGGGCTAATTTATAAAGTAAATACGCTGCAAGCAGCGCAAAACTTAAAAAAATAAGGGCGGTTCTCGTAACCGCCCTTAGTTTTTATCAAAAAACCCAAAAAAGGTTAAAAAACCTCTTGACAAAACAAAATAGCGGGTATATAATGAAAGTACACATAGATTGAAAAAGGGCGCGCCCTTAGTTGTAGAAGACCTTTTCTACAACTTAAAACCTTACTTTGATAAAATTTTGAAAAAATATTTTCAAAACGGAGGATATTATAATGAAAAGACAATCTAAGCGCACGGTAAAATTATTGTTCACGTTCGTGGCAATGGTCATTACCTTCTGTATGGCAGTGTTCGGGGTATTCGCTGCGACGAATATCGCGTACGACGGTTCGGGTTCGTTCAAGTTTACGGTAGGTAAAAACGTTGCAACGACCATTTCGGGTTCGTATCAAAACTCCACCAACACCGTGTCGGGCGCAATCAAGTTTACCGACAACCAAAGCGAAGGCTATGATGAAACGGGTTTCTTCCCCTTGGACGGTACGAACACCGATTATACGGACGGCGCAATGCAACTGCCTACGGGTGTTGAATTTGCTTCGCACGAGGACGTTTTCACCTATACGTTTAACGTCACCAACGATTTGGACGTAAACAATTTGAGCATTAAATTTACGGCATCTGCAAACAATCCTTTGCACTTGACGGTTGGTACGCCTAATTATACGGTAGATGGCGCAGCCCTCGAATTAAATGCAAGCGGATTTGCGATTCTTGCACCTCAAAAGACGCTTGTTATTACGGTTACCATTCAACCCAACGCTTCTGAAGCGGGTACTTTGGAATCGGGGTTCACCTCGGCTCTTTACACCTTCGGTTTGACCATTCAAAGAGCTGAATAAGATTTAAGAATACATAAAAAGGAAGGGGCAGGTACGAGAATATCGTGCCTTTTCCCATTATAAAAAAATGTCAAAAAAAATCACAAGCGCATTTGCGGTGGTTGGCGACCTATTTTTTTGGCTGATTATGTTGATTTGTATGGCCGCCTCGTTCGTCGTATTTACTTCCGACGACAGGGGCGGTTCTACCTTTCGTGTTTTCGGCGTCGTGCAATCGGGCAGTATGGAAGCGAGCGGAATGTATAAAGGCGACGTCGTGTACGTGGACGGGGCTGACTCTTACGAGGTAGGGGATATCATTCTATTTTATCGCGCGCCGTACGGTTATGGAAAATATGCGAAAGAAGTTTCTTTGCAAGAATGTTCCATTTGGGTTCATCAAATCGTGGACGTTGACGAAGACGGAAAGGGGCGGCGCACGTATTTGACGAAGGGGACAAGCAATTTACACGACGACGGGTACTACGTTCCGCAAGATTTCGTGCTGGGAAAAGCGCAACAACTGCCGAAAGTTTTTAGCGATTTGTTAAGCTTTATCGGTTCGGCTTTGGGCGTTTTGCTGTGTATCGTTTTACCCAGCGGGATTTTGTTTTTAGTGTTCACTGCCGATTTTTGCAGAATGATTATCGCGCAAGTAGACGACGCGGAGCAGCGAAAAGAGCTTGCCGCCGCAGGTAGAAACATGGTCGCGCCTACGCAATACAAGCCGTCCAAAACGGAAAAACGCTACCGCAAACGAATGGAAAGAAACGGTGCGATTTCTCCGCAATCTACCACTCGGCAAGTTCCGCAATATTATTGGTATCAATATCCAAATTATTACGAAAATGCGCAACAAACGGGGCAGTCCAACGGCTACGGAAGCAATCAAACGAATTATCCGCAGCAGGGTTATTACGGGTACGGAAATCAGCCGCAGGCGCAAAGCTTTTCGCAAATGCAAACCACTCGCCCGAAGGGCAAAAAGAAATAAAAGTTTAGGATAGTAAAACGGAGAACGGAAGATGAAAAGAAAGGGTATTTTCAAAAAAATACTTGCAAGTATAACCGCGTGCGTTATGCTTCTTTTCGGCGCGACCGTTTCCGTTTACGCTGCCACCAACGTCGCTTACCACTCCAACGGTTCGCATAATTTGGTGGGTACGGGCAAAGACGAGGTAAAAGCCAGCTTGCAAGAGCAAAAAAACATCTTGACGAGCTGCGGATTAAACGCCACCGTGTCAAACGAAAACGTTACTCTTTCGACGGACTCGGCGGATTTTTCCTCGTTCAGCGCAAGCAATATCAAAAAATACCACGAAAACCTCATTAAAAACGGGATACTTTCTTTCCTCGTTTACGACCACTCGGTATGTAGTTTGAAGGTAGATAGCGCGTCCTCGTCGTCGCTGAATCTTGTCGTATGCTTAGATTTTTCTTCATATAATATTGTAAGCTTCGAATCGGACTTTTTGGAAGGGATTGCTTACGCGCTGATGGGAACGTCTTTACAAATCCCGTTTTTGGGCGGCAATAACACGATGACGAACGACACGGAGGAAACGTACTCCCACAATACGACGGGGGAAGCGATTCATCCCGTTCAATATATTGACGCGGCGTTGGGCCGTGAAATTGACAAAACGGTAAAGCTGTACTTACGCGGAATGGCGGCAAACGACAACACGACGTATATGACCATCGACGGCGGGGCCAATATCTATATCCACGCCTATTCATTGCATATCGTATTGCCTCGCAATAATTGGGGTGGAAGCAGAGCGACGATCAGTTTCAAGCAAAACAGCCTGACGGTGGACGGCGTCGGCGGGCTTTCCGTCGATCCCCCGCAGTGTATCGGTTTGGACGTCAGCGGTATTGTCTTGGATGAAACGGGGGAGAATGATTACGTTTCCGTGCACGGTAGCGCCGCGCCCGATACCTCCCATTTCCATTACGTCGGTACGGACTCGCAAATGGAATACTGTATGACCAGAGCCTTTGACAACGTGCTGTCGTCGGCACAAACGGCGAGCAATTACGTGGAGGAAATCTTCGTTAAGCCTTATACAAACTCCCATTTTACCCGCGGCTATGCGGGGATCGGGAAGGAGGGAGGCAAACTGTATGCTTCCGTTTACGATCAACCGCCTGCCAACGCAGAATTGATGGAGGACACCCGCGCGATCGGGATTTTGATCTTCTATTATTGGTTGCGGTTTGGCTATACGTTGCCGAGCGGTTATTCGGCGGATTTCACGGATGAAAGCTATATCGGCTATCGCCATTATCGCCGCGACGCGGAAACGTACCTTATTGAAGCGGAATCGGGCGTAATGACCTGTGATTTCACCTTTAACAACGCGGACAGCGTGGACAAATGGATTAACGTATATTGTACGCATACTCCGACGGGGGTAGGGACGACGAACAACCTTATCGGCTCGTTTAGAAGGGTGATAAGCGGTGCGGACGGAAGCGGTAATCCGCTGTATTCAGTCCAATTTAAACGCGCGGACGGCACGGTGTTTGCCGACGCGTAAAAAACTCGGAAAATAAATTTAGTAAAAACCTTGACAAAAAAAAGTCACGGTGATATAATAATTATATAATTAAAGTCGCGCGGCAACCGTTGGTTGAAAAACACACACGCGGCAAGAAGGAGATACTTTCATGAGAAAGATTAAAGTTTTTTTGGTTTCTTTGTTGGCAATGGTGCTTGGGCTGTTCTGCTTTGTAGCGTGCGGCGAAAGCAATATTGAAGGCACGTATAAGTTTTCTTCGATGACGATGCCCAACCCTATGTACGACGCTGAAAACCCTGTTTCGGGCGTTGAAGAGTACATTACCGTAAAAGCGGGCGAAATGTTCGATCCCACCGGTTCGGGTATGGGTATGACCTTCTCGGCTGATTTCATGGTTGTCGAATTGAAGGCGGACGGCGTTTTGTCGGTAACGTCGGCAATGGGCGGCGAATCTGAAACGATGACGGGTACCTGGAAGCAGGACGGCGACAAGGTAACGCTGACGATGACGGTAGAGGGCGAATCCGAATCGCAGGAAGCAACCGTTAAAGGCGATACGTTGGTTATGGATATGGACGGCATGGGCAGCGTCACCCTTAAAAAATAAGTAAAAAACGAAAAAAGCGGGTCCCGTTTCGGCGGCGGCCCGCCTTTTTTAAGTCCGTTTGGGTGAAAAAACAAAATATACCTAAAAAAATAAAAAACTTTTAAAAATCTTTCAAAAAAGATTGACAAGCCCCTTGAAATATGGTAAACTTTATTTACGCACTCGAAGGGGTGTAATTTTTTTGTATGGAGTTTTTATTATGGCAGTTAAAACCGCTAGAGCAAAAATTACTTTTGAATGCACGGAATGTAAGCATAGAAACTACGACAGTATTAAGAACAAGAAAAACGATCCTGACAGACTCGTTTTGTCCAAATACTGCCCTTTCTGCAAGAAGCACACGGACCACAAAGAATCTAAATAATTTCGGGGCGCGCCCTTTTTTTTGTAAGGGGTAGGCGCATAGAGGTAAGCAATGGCAAACGCAACTAAAACGAAAAACAAAAAACCCAATTGGTTCCGTCGCGTCGGCGCAAAGCTGAAAGAAACCTTTTCCGAACTGAAAAGGGTCTCTTGGCCGAAATTTACCACGGTATTAAAGACGACGGGCGTTGTCCTTGTGATCGTTGCCGCATTTTTGGCGGTGGTGACGGGCGTCGATACGCTGTTGGGCTGGCTGTTGGGCTTAATTTCGTAATTTGGAGGGGTCACTATGCCTGAAATGGAACAGCCCAAGTGGTATATTCTTCATACCTATTCGGGTTATGAAGCGATGGTAAAGGACAGCCTCGAAAAGCTGATCGAAAACAACAATTTGGGGGACTATATCGTCGATTTGAAGATCCCCATGGAACAGGTCGTGGAAGAAAAGAACGGCAAGCTGAAGGTGGTAGAAAGAAAGCTGCTGCCCTGCTACGTCTTTATCAAAATGATCTATACCAATCAAATCTGGTATTACGTCACTAGTACGCGCGGCGTAACGGGTTTCTGCGGACCTCAGGGCCGTCCGATCCCCATGCGTCCCGACGAAATCCGCAAAATGAAGCTGGAAGAACCGGACGTAACGGAGGATTTCGCAGTGGGCGATTCCATCTCCGTCGAAGACGGGCCTTTAAAGGGCTTCTTCGGTACGGTGAAGGCAGTCAATCCGACGGCGAAAAAGGCGACGATCTCTACCACGATGTTCGGGCGTAGCACGGATGTAGAGGTGGAATATATCCAGATCAAGAAAATGGACGGGCCCATTCCCGAAGCAACCGAGGAAGATAAATAACCGTCCACGCGCATAAGGCGGCGCGCATCCGCCCGTTGATTTTGTTAAAAAGTGGGAGAGACGTCAAATTTTTGAGGGCGTCTTGCTAAACCACAAAGGAGAAAAATATTTATGGCAAAGAAGATTACAGCAGTCGTAAAATTGCAACTTCCCGCCGGTAAAGCCACTCCGGCCCCTCCCGTAGGTTCTACGCTGGGTCCCTTCGGTATCAACCTTCCCGGCTTTACGAAGGAATTTAATGCAAAAACGGCAGACAAACCTGGTCTCATCATTCCCGTGGTCGTAACGATCTATCAAGACCGTTCGTTCACGTTCATTTTGAAGACCCCCCCTGCACCCGTTCTGATCAAGAAAGCTCTTGGTATCGAAACGGCAAGCGCGAAACCCAACTCGGTAAAAGTTGGTAAACTGACGAAGGCTCAGGTCGAGGAAATCGCAAAGACGAAGATGCCCGATTTGAACTGTACGTCGTTGGAAAGCGCAATCAGCATGATCGCTGGTACCGCTCGCAGTATGGGCGTTACCGTCGAGGAATAATAGGGGAGGCGCTGAAAGATGAAAGTAGGAAAGAAATATCAAGATAGCGTAAAAGCGTTTGATTTGACGAAGCAATACGAAGCGGCGGAAGCTGTTTCCATCATGCTTGAAACGGCAAAAGCAAACTTTGACGAAACGATCGAAATGCACGTTCGCTTGGGCGTTGACCCCCGTCAGGCTGACCAACAGGTCCGTGGCGTTTTGGTTCTCCCCAACGGTAC
>JAZKXM010000011.1:0-11870 GCA_045611585.1 Candidatus Scatosoma sp.
CGCATTTAAAAGCGCGGCGGCGGATGCGCCTAAAAATTCGCCCGTTTTGCCCGTGACGATCGTGCCGTCGTTAAGCTCGATTGCAACGGCAGGCCCGCCCGTTTTTTCCGCTTTTTCAAGCGCAGGACGAATGGTTTTCCGATCGTCCGTCGTGATATTCATTTTGCGCATTAACACTTCAATTTTAGAAACGACGTCTTTGCCGATTCTGCCCGTTCTCGCGTCGCATTGCGCGGCGTAATAGCGGCGGATAATTTCCGCTTTGGACGCTTCTTTGCAAACTTCGTCGTCAAAAATGCAACAACCTGCCATATTTACGCCCATATCGGTAGGCGAATTATAGGGGGATTTGCCCAAAATTTCGTGGAACATTGCGTTTAAAACGGGGAAAATTTCCACGTCGCGGTTATAATTGACGGCAAGCGTTCCGTATGCCTCCAAATGAAAGGGGTCAATCATATTGACGTCGTTGAGGTCCGCCGTCGCCGCCTCGTACGCTACGTTGACGGGGTGGGAGAGTGGCAAATTCCAAATCGGGAAGGTTTCAAATTTTGCATACCCCGCCTTGATACCGCGCTTATTTTCGTGGTACAGCTGGGAAAGGCAGGTCGCCATTTTACCACTGCCGGGGCCGGGTGCGGTAACGATCACAAGCCTGCGGCTGGTGGGAACGTATTCGTTTTTGCCGTATCCGTCGTCGCTGACGATTTTTTGGATATCCGAAGGATACCCTTCGATGGCGTAATGCTTATAGACGTTGATCCCCAAATTGTTCAGCCGTTTGATAAATCCGTCCACGGTGGGGTGAGAATGGTACATCGTCATCACAACGCTACCGACGTACAAGCCTTGGTCCTTAAAGATGTCCAAAAGGCGCAAAACGTCCGCATCGTAGGTGATGCCAAGATCGCGACGGTATTTGTTGTTTTCGATATCGCGTGCGCTGATAACCACTAAAATTTCGGCGATATCTTTCAGCTTTAACAGCATTTTAATTTTGCTGTCCGGCTCGAAGCCCGGCAACACGCGGGAGGCGTGGTAATCGTCGAACAGCTTTCCGCCGAATTCCAAATACAACTTTCCGCCGAACGAATCAATACGCTCTTGGATCTTTTCCGATTGTAAGGAAAGATATTTTTTATTGTCGAACCCGATCTTATGCATAACGATCTTTTCGCCTCCGTTTTTTCTTTTGAGTACTACCTTTTGGTATTATCTTTTTTATTATAACAAAAAAAAGAAAGAATGTCAATCTTCGGGCGGGGGATTTTGGCGACGGAAAACAAAAAAAATGCGCGAGCCTCAAAGCCGCGCAATAAAACCGATATTAGATTTTTTTCTTCAATTCGCGAATGGCGTTACCGAGGAAGTATTCTGCCGTTGTCCCTTTACGGATAAGCGCTTGGGCTTCTTCGGGGGAACACCATCTTGCCTCTGTAATCTCGTCGTTCAGCTTGACGGGCTTTTCTTCGATGACGACGATGAAATTCAACATCAGCACGTCCTTTTTCGTATGGTAGCGCGAGGACATATATTTCGCTTTCACGACGTCTAACCCCAGCTCTTCCTTGATTTCTCTGGGAATGGTCTTTTCCGCACTTTCGCCCTTTTTGACGTATCCTGCAAACAGGATAAAATCGTCGTCCTCGGCGTGCTTTGCAAGCAAAATTTTGTCTTGCGCGCGGTTGGTTACCACCATCGAAACTGCAACGCTGAATTGAGGAAACATATACGCTTCGCATTTATCGCAATAGGGGATCAGCCCCTCGTTTTCACAAAAGCGTAAGGTCAGTTTTTGTCCGCATTCTCTGCAATACAAGGTTTTTCCCTCCTTTATCGTTATTTTCGGCGTTCCGTTGCCGAATGAAAGAGTGCAAAAGCTACTCTTTACATTATAATAGTCCTTTTTTTAGGATTTGTCAATACCAAACGAAAAATTTTTTGGGAATTTTTTTCGGAAAGTAGGGCGGGGGGCGGCTGTGGGCTTGACTTTATAAAAAAAATGGGATATAATAAGGCGTAACGAAAAAACGGTGGGCGACAAGATCGTCAAGCTCGGCTGCGAAGCGGACGCACCGTTTGTCGCTACTAGTATTCACGGTAAAGACCAAAGGAGAACGTATTGATATGTTGACATCTATTTGCGGAATCAACTGGGGGGACGAAGGCAAGGGCAGAATGGTTGACCTTTTGTCCGAAAATTTTGACGTTGTTTGCCGTTATCAAGGCGGGAACAACGCAGGACATACCGTCATTAACGAGCGGGGTAAATTTATTTTAAATCTGTTGCCGTCGGGCATTTTGCGCGAGGACGTTGTCAACGTGATGGGCAACGGTATGGTTGTGGATATCAAGCATCTTTGCGAGGAAATGGGTCGTTTGCAGGAGGCAGGTATTAAAATAACGCCTGAAAATTTGAAAATTTCCGACCGCGCGGTGATCACGATGCCCTATAACGTGTTGCAGGACGGGTTGGAAGAAGATCGCCTTGCGGGTAAAAAATTCGGTTCTACCCGCCGCGGGATTGCGCCCGTATATGCGGATAAATATTTCAAAAAAGCTTTCCGCATGGGCGAACTGCTTGACCCCGAACGCTTGTATAAGCGCGTTGCGGACATTGTAGAGTGGAAAAACCTCACCGTCGTCGGCGGGTACAAGCAAGACCCCGTCAAGGTAGAGGATATGATCGAATATTTTGAAAAATACGGCAAACAGCTGACCCCGTACATTTGCGACGTAGGGCTGTACTTGACGGAGGCGAACGCGGCGGGCAAAAACATTATGTTTGAGGCGCAGTTGGGCGCTCTTCGCGATATCGACTTCGGTATCTATCCCTATACCTCGTCATCTTCGACGATTGCGGCGTATGCGCCCATTGGCGCGGGCGTACCGCAGCTTACCCTTGACAACTCGGTGGGTATTATGAAGGCGTATTCTACCTGCGTGGGCGAAGGTCCGTTCACGGCGGAATATTTCGGGGAAAAAGCGGAAAAATTGCGTAAGCTGGGCGGCGAATACGGCGCGGCGACGGGACGCCCTAGACGGGTTGGCCCCTTCGACGTGGTGGCTTCCCGTTACGGCATTCGTTGCCAAGGCGCGAAAGAGATCGCGTTGACCAAGCTGGACGTGTTGTCCGATTATGAAGAATTGGAAATTTGTACGGCGTACCGTTTGAACGGGGAGATTATTCATGAATTCCCCTTCACGGACGTTTTGGACGAGTGTGAACCCGTCTTTGAAAGCGTAAAGGGCTGGAATTGCGACATTTCCAAGTGCCGCAAGCTCGAAGACCTGCCCAAAGAGGCGCTTGATTATATCAGATATCTGGAAAAGGCTTGCGGTTGCAAGATCAAATACGTTTCCGTCGGCGCGGAACGTGACGCATATATCCAGATGTTCTAATCGTATTCCCATTCGACAAAAAATCGGACTCCCACGGCGGCGGTTCGATTTTTTTTGGTTTTGCGTCGAAAAATACGCTTGTAACGCTTGAAAAATGGGAAAAACTTGTGCTATAATGATATTGATAAGAAAAAACGAAAAGGACGGTCCAAAACAATGAGTATTCGCATCGGAATTTACGGGTACGGAAATCTTGGTCGCGGGGCAGAGCTTGCCGTGCGGTCAAACCCTGATATGCAGCTGGTAGGGATCTTTACCCGCCGAGCTCCCGAAGGAGTGAAAACAGCGACGGGCGCGCCCGTGTATTCGGCGCTTGATTTGGAAAAATGGACGGACAAGATCGACGTGATGATCCTTTGCGGGGGCAGCTTGACCGATTTGCCCAAGCAAACGCCCGACCTTGCGCGGCTGTTCAACGTGGTGGATAGCTTTGACACGCACGCAAAGATTTTGCAACACGTGCAAAAGGTGGACGCCGCCACAAAATCGGCAGGCAAGACGGCGATTATTTCCGTCGGTTGGGATCCGGGGCTGTTCTCCCTTGCAAGGGTTTATGCAAAGTCCGTTTTGAAAAACGGAAAGGATTATACCTTTTGGGGGAAAGGGGTCAGCCAAGGTCATTCGGACGCCATTAGGCGTATTGACGGGGTGCTGGACGCCAAACAATATACGATACCGAAAACGGAAGCGCTGACCGCTGTGCGCGCGGGAGAAAATCCCGTGTTGACCACTCGGCAAAAGCATTGGAGAGAATGCTTCGTCGTGGCGGCGGAGGGTGCTGACAAAAATAGGATAGAGCAGGAAATCAAGAGTATGCCAAACTACTTTGACGAATACGACACCGTCGTACATTTTATTTCGGCAGAGCAGTTAAAGGCGGAGCACGGCGGTTTGCCGCACGGCGGCACGGTGATTTGCAGCGGAAGAACGGGCGCAAACGGCGAAAACGGGCAATTGATCGAATACCGTTTGCAGCTGGATTCTAATGCGGAATTTACCGCCAGCGTGCTGGTGGCGTACGCGCGGGCGGCGTATCGGCTGAACGCGGAGGGGGTCACGGGCTGTAAAACGGTGCTGGATATCCCGCCCGTCTATCTTTCGGCAGAGCCGCGCGAAAACTTGATCGGCAGTATATTGTAAAAGGCGAAAACGGCAACTAAGACCCCGACGGAAAAAGTCGGGGTTTTACTTTTTGGAAATACATAATATAAATAAAGGAAGGAGGAATGAAATATGGTTTACGTAACGGGCGACACGCACGGGATGATTGATTTTGAAAAAATGCTGACCTTTGCGGAAAAACATCCCGCTTTGACGAAAAAGGATTACGTCATTGTCGCGGGGGATTTTGGCGGAGTATGGATGAAAAAATATCTTGCGGAGGATTTGAAAAGATACGAGGATTTGCCGTTTACGGTGCTGTTTGTAGATGGCAACCACGAAAATTTTGATTTGTTGTATTCCTATCCCGTAGAGGTGTGGAAGGGGGGCAAAATTCATAGGGTTTCGCCGCACGTTTTGCATTTGATGCGCGGTCAGGTGTTTACGATAGCGGGCAAAACCTTTTTTACCTTCGGCGGGGGGACGAGTATCGACAAATGCTTCCGTATCGAAGGGGAAAGCTGGTGGCGGCGTGAAATTCCGTCGCAAAGCGAAGTGGATGAGGGCTTGCGCAATTTGCAAAAGGTAGGCAACAAAGTGGATTTTATCATCACGCATTCCTGCGACGAGCGGGCGTTGTATTACCCGCCCTTGCGGGATCACCGCAATCCGTTTAAGATGAAAACGTATCCCGACAATTTAATTTTATCAACCTTTGAACAGTCGGTTGATTACGGGCATTGGTATTTTGGGCATTACCATTTGGACGGAGCGTTGACGGATAGAAAAACGGCGGTGTATAAAAAATTTCTTTTGGTGATAAATTGATGAGAAATTGACAAAATGCAAGGGTGCGGTATTGACTTTTTCCGCGAAGCGTGATATAATATAACAAAATAATGGGAAGGTGGCGTATGAAAGGATATATGGCGAAATGGGCAAGAGATTTGAAAAAATTAAAATGGTTTAATTTCGTCGGATTGACGGTGGCTGGGCTGATTAATGCGGTCGGCGTTTGCCTTTTCCTTTCCCCCGTGAATATTTACGACGGCGGCTTTTCGGGTACGTCCGTCTTGATTGGAAAGCTTACCTTATTGCCTATGGCAATCTTTTTGCTGTGCCTCAACGTTCCCTTTTATCTGTTCGGACATAAAAAGATTGGCGCGGAGTTTTTGGTGTATTCGCTGTATGCCGTACTTATTTATTCGCTTGGGTCGTTGCTGATCAACAATATCCTGCCCTTCGATTTTTCGGGCGGCTCGCCCGTCGTGGGGGATGATAAAGTGTTGGCGGCGCTGTTCGGCGGCTTGCTGTCGGGTATCGGCAGCGGTTTGGTGATCAAATTCGGCGGAGCGTTGGACGGTGTGGAAGTTATGGCGGTTATTTTCCACAAACGCTTGGGTATGTCCGTCGGGTCGTTTGTTATGGTGTATAACGCGGTGTTGTTTATCACCGCGGCGATCATTTTCCAATCGTGGGTGTTGCCCTTATATTCCTTACTTGCCTATTATATCGGGTTAAAAACGATCGACTTTATCGTCGAGGGCTTTGAAAAGGGCAAGGCGGCGATGATCATCACCGAAAACGCGGAAGAGCTGTCTGGCGCATTATCCGAAGCGTTGAAACGGGGGATTACCATTATGGACGCGACGGGGTATTATTCTGGCTCGGATAAAAAAATGCTGTACGTCGTCGTCAACCGTTTTGAGCTGGCAAAGCTGAAAGAGATCGTCGCAGAGCTGGACGAAACGGCGTTCGTGTCCATTATGGAGGTCAGCGAAATTATGGGCGTCAGCAAAATGTACGGTAGAAAGAGATAATTGCTTGATAAAAACAATCCCCGTCGCGCGGTTGCGCGGCGGGGATTTTTCCTTTTTATGGGGGCAGGTACGCGTTGAAAACCCGTTTGTAGAAAAAAATCATTGTTTTCGCAGGTTCAGCTCTTTAATCATTTGCCCAACGTACTGCACGGGGACAAGCTCAATTTTGTCTGCGTATTTTTCACAGGCTTTTAAATTCTTTTTGGGCAAAAGCACCCGTTTAAAGCCCGTCTTGATACATTCTATCACCCGCTTTTCCGCATAGGTGACGGGGCGAATTTCCCCCGTTAAGCCCACTTCGCCAAACAGGGCGGTGTATCGGTCGATGGGGACGTCCAGCGCGGCGGAGGCAAGGGCGGCGCAGACGGCGAGATCTACGCTTGGCTCTCCAAGCCGAATCCCGCCCATCGCGTTGATATACACGTCAGAGGCGTAGAAGGGGATGGAACACCTTTTTTCCAGCACGGCGATCAGCACTACAAGCTTGTTATAATCAATCCCCAACGACATACGGCGGGGAACGCCGTACGCCGTTTTGGCGATCAGGGTTTGCAATTCTACGTTCATACAGCGGTTGCCGCTTTCGGACGGAGTCACGGCTGACCCTGCCGCCACGCCGCGGCTGTCCGATAAAAAGAGCGCGGAATAATCGGCAACGCTTTTCACGCCCGCGTCCGTCATTTCAAAAACGCCCACCTCCTGTACGGAGCCAAACCGATTTTTCACGGCGCGAAGCAGTTTAAAATTATCCTCCTGCTGCCCTTCAAAATACAATACGGTGTCCATAATATGTTCCAGCACCTTCGGTCCTGCCAAAGAGCCTTCCTTGGTGACGTGACCGATAATAAAGAAGGTGATATTTTGCGATTTTGCAATACGCATCAGCTTTGCGGCGCACTCCCGCACCTGCCCGACGCTGCCCGCGGCGGAGCTCATTTCTGCCGTATAAATCGCTTGAACGGAGTCGATAACGACAAACTGCGCGTCGCCGAGGCTTGCTTCGATATCCTCTAAACAGGTTTCGTTCAGCAAAAAGAGGTTATCGCTGTTCAAGCCCAGCCGATCGCAACGCATCTTCACCTGCGAACAGCTTTCCTCCGCGGAAACGTACAGCACTTTGTGTTCCTTGGCAAGGTGTGCGGAAACCTGCGTCAAAAGGGTGCTTTTCCCGATACCGGGGTCGCCCCCCAAAAGCACCAAAGACCCGCGAACAATCCCGCCGCCGAGGGCGGTGTCAAATTCAGCAATTCCGCTTTTTACGCGGTCAAATTTTTCATACCCTATCTTTGACAAAGGCAGGGCTTTTCTAGGCATATCCGAAAGAGCGGGACGTGCGGCTTTTTGTGCGGGTTCGCGCTTGACCAATTCTTCCTGCATAGTGTTAAAGCTGCCGCAGGCGGGGCATTTGCCCAGCCATTTGGGGGTGATATATCCGCATTCGGCGCAGACGAACTGCGAGGCGGTTGGTTTGGTTTTCGTTGCCATAATTGTTTATCCTTTTTTAACGGTTTTCAAGACTGTAAAGTAAAGTCGTCGCGTACACGGTTATCCCTTTTCCCTCTCCGACGTAGCCCAGCTTTTCGTTGGTGCCTGCCGTAATTCCGACGGCATTTTCGTCGATGGAAAGGGCAGCGGCGACCGTCTTTTTCATTTCGTCGATATATTTCGCAAGGCGGGGCTTTTCCGCCTGAATGGCAATAGACGCATTTTTGACGGCATAGCCTTTATCCGAAAGCAAGCCTTTTACCTGCGCTAGCATGTCCATAGAATTGGCGCCTCTAAACCGTTCGTCGGTGTCGGGAAAATAATGCCCGATATCCTTTAAGCCCGCTGCGGAAAGCAGGGCGTCCATCAGCGCGTGCAGGGCTACGTCCCCGTCGCTGTGAGCGATCAGCCCGCTATCCGCAGGTACGTTTACGCCGCAAAGCGTGATAAACTTTTGCTCTTTCCCAAAGGCGTGGGTATCGACGCCGAATCCAACTCGGTCGGCTGGGCGTTCGTCCATACAGTCGGCGGTGAAATCCGCCGCATACGTCAGTTTTTTGTTGCTGGGCGAGCCATCGCAAAGGCGGGGCGCGCCTATATAATTAAGGTACACGGAAGAATCGTCCGTGTATGTTTCCCCATTTTGCTCCGCTTGCTTGTATGCGGTGAGAAGCTCAGCCGTAAAAAACCCTTGCGGGGTTTGTATCGCGCGCAAGCTTTCGCGGTTTGGGACGGAATGGATGTGTTCGCCGTCCGTCTGCGCCACCGTATCCACAACGGGAGTACAGCAGATTCCGCTGCCAAACTTTTTTACGCTGTCGATACAGCCGAGGATTTGTTCTTTTGTCACGAAGGGTCTTGCGCCGTCATGGATAAGGACAAGCTCCGTTTTGACCTCTTTAAGGGCGTTTTGCACCGTTTGCGTGCGGGTATCGCCGCCAAGGACGATTCGCATGCGGGGGATTTGGGCGCAAAGCTCGCTAATTTCTTCTTTGTCGCCCGCGCTGACTGCGACGAGGATTTCGTCGATTTCTTCAAGGTCAAAAGCGGACAGAGTTTTCAAAAGAACGGGATCGCCTTGCAAATCTACCAACAATTTATTTTTCTCAAAGCCCGCGCGCAAGCCTTTGCCTGCCGCGCAGACGATCGCCGTGACGGTGGGGCGGTGGTTTTTTTTCATTCGATTACCTCGTACAAGGAGGACGCCTCCTCCTTTTTTACCGTTTCTTTGATATTGAGTATCCTAAATTTTAAAGACCCGCTTGCGTACAGAATTTGCACTTCGTCGCCGATCTTAACGCGGGCGGCGGGTTTTGCGGGCTTGCCGTTGATCAGTACCTTGTCCTCCCCGCACGCCTCTTGGGCGACGGTGCGCCGCTTCAAAATGCGGGAAACCTTTAAAAATTTGTCAATTCTCATAAATTTTGTCCCTTTTTGGTGGATTTTTTGCAATAAAAAAATAAAAAAGCGCGGTTGCCGAAAGAAAATTTTAAAAAATGCAAAACGCCTTTGAAAAACGCTTGACATCTTTCCTTTTTTGCTTTAAAATAAGATAATGTATCATTATGCTTAAAATGGAATATTGCCGCTTGAAAGAGGGAAAAACCGTAACAAAACGTGCTTAAAAAATTCCTGTTTCGAGGGCAAGAAAACCGCTGAGTTTCTTCTATTATAACGGAATCAGAAGAAAAAGTAAAGCAAATGAGCAAAGGAAATCCAAACAAGACAAAAATTCGATTTTTATCAATGAAAAGATATACTTGGTAGATCGCCTAAAAAATTTTTTCAAAGGAGTAAACTGAAACAATGGAGTTACCTATTTCGAAGTATGGCAAAACCGAAAGAAGAAAATTCGGTAAGATCAACGAAGTCATTGACATTCCCGACCTCGTTGAGATCCAGAAGGAAAGTTACAATACTTTCATCGAAGAAGGCATCGGCGAGGTGTTTGAGGACTTTTCCCCGATCACCGACTATTCCGATCATTTCGAGCTCTATTTCTTAGAGCACAGATTCGGCGACAAACCCAAGTATGACGAGAAAGAATGTCGTACGCGTGACGCAACGTACGCGTTGCCCTTGCGCGTAAAGGTTCGCCTTGTCAACAAGGTGAAAAACGAAGTGGTCGATCAGGAAGTTTTCATGGGCGATTTGCCCCTGATGACGGAAAACGGCGCGTTCATCATCAACGGTGCAGAACGTGTTATCGTTTCCCAGCTGGTTCGTTCGCCCGGCGTTTACAATTCGTCCACGAAGGACAAGACGGGTAAGGAAATTTTCTCGACGACCGTTATGCCCAACCGCGGCGCGTGGTTAGAGCTGGAACAGGACGCTCAGGACGCGTTGTACGTCCGCGTCGATAGAAAGAAAAAGCTGTGTATCACGGTGCTGTTGCGTGCGCTTGGCTATGGCTCCAACCGCGCGATTGAAGAGCTGTTCCCCGACGATAAAATTATCGCGGCTACGCTTGCAAAGGATACCGCAAAATCAGAATCGGACGGCTTGTACGAGCTGTACCGCCGTTTGCGTCCCGGTGAAGCGCCTACGGAAGATTCCGTCCGCGCGCATTTGTTCAACCTTTTCTTCGATTCCCGTCGGTACGACATCGCGAAGGTGGGCAGATACAAATACAATAAAAAGCTGAACCTTTCCTACCGTCTTGCAGGCTGCACGGCGGCGGATACTATCATTAACCCCGAAACGGGCGAAGTGATGGTGGAAGCGGGCGAAAAAATTTCCGAAACGGTGGCGAAGGATATCCAAAACGTGGGTATCAACGAAGTGTACGTTTTGGTACGCGAGCCGGGTGAAGGCAGCGAAATCCGTCATAAGATTATCGCAAACAACACGGTTGATTTTGCGGCGATCTCCGACGTGCCTTTGAAGGCGCGCGCAAAGGATTTCGGTTTGCTTCCTACCGTTTTCTATCCTAACTTCAAATTCTCTAAACTGTTGGCGGAAGAATGTCAGCAACTTACGATTGAAGAAGTGGCGGAAAAATACGTTGACGATATCAACGCGCTTTACTATGCGCCCGAAAAGGCGGAAGAACCGGACGAAAAGCCCGAAGAAAAGAAGAACCGCGAAAAGAGAAGGGACAACCGTCGCAAGTTTGTTGCGGCTTGTAAGCTCTTCCACGAAATTCTCTCTTCGGAAGATCCCGTTCCCACTCCCGCGCAGAGAAAGCAAATGCGTCCTTTGATCGACAAGCTTTGCCATAAGCACGTCACCGTTGACGATATCGTGGCGTCTATCTCTACCAACCTCGATCTTAAATACGGGATCGGCACGACGGACAATATCGACCACCTCGGCAACCGCCGCGTGCGTTCGGTTGGCGAATTGTTGCAAAACCAACTCCGCGTCGGTATCGCAAGATTGGAAAGATTGATCAAGGAAAGAATGGCAACGCAAGACCCGATGGAAATCACCCCTTCGGCGCTTATCAACATTCGTCCCGTGTCGGCGGTTATCCGCGAATTCTTCGGTTCGTCCCAGTTGTCCCAGTTTATGGACCAAACGAACCCGATTGCAGAACTCACGCACAAGCGTAAGCTGTCCGCGCTTGGCCCCGGCGGTTTGAACCGTGACAGAGCGACGTTCGAGGTTCGTGACATTCACCATACCCATTACGGACGTATGTGTCCTATCGAAACCCCCGAAGGTCAGAACATCGGTCTGATCTCGTCCTTGGCTACCTTTGCGAAGGTAAACGAATACGGCTTTATCATGAGCCCGTACAGAAGGGTAGATAAAGAAGCTGGCGTCGTTACCTCTCACGTCGATTATTTGACGGCGGACGAGGAAGATAAATATATTGTCGCGCAGGCGAACGAACCTTTGGACGAAGAAGGTCATTTCGTCAACGAGCGTGTAGGCTGCCGTTTCCGTGACGACATTACCGAAATGCCTCGCGAAAAGATGGACTATATGGACGTTTCGCCCAAGCAGCTCGTTTCCGTGGCTACGGCATTGATTCCTTTCCTTGAAAACGACGATACCAACCGTGCGTTGATGGGCTCGAACATGCAACGTCAGGCAGTTCCTCTTTTGAAGACGGAA
>JAZKXM010000012.1:0-5563 GCA_045611585.1 Candidatus Scatosoma sp.
TACGTCGCAAGACAGCGTGGCGGAGTAATGAGAGGTGAAGGAACTCAGTTCCTTGCGGGTGTGGGCAGAGCCCACAAAATCAGCCTTCCAAAAAGCGAACGTAGTTCGCGCCCTTGACCGCCTCGCGGTCATAATACACAAAAAATCGCCGCGGGTCGCACCCGCAAACATAAAAAACAATAAAAAGGAGAAATATATTATGAATTTTAACTCTACCGTAAAAGATTCGGCATTAGAAGGCTTCTATCCTGCGGGATGGGATTTTGACAAGATCGACGCGTGCATCGACGCACCCGAAAAGATCACCGAAAGACAAGCATTCTGGAATAAGGATTTCACCCCCGTTCAATGCGAGGGCTTGGCAGAATTTGAAACGTACATGGGCCACGAAATCGCTATGCAGATCAAGCTCGCGAAAGAGCGCAAGGAAAAAATCGCATTCATTTTGCCCGTAGGTCCTATGGGTATGTACAAATGGGTCGTTTATTTCTTGAAAGAATGGAAGGTTTCCTGCGAACACGTTTACACGTTTAACATGGACGAATGGGCGGACAGCGAAGGCAACACCCTTGCTCCTGACAATTCGGGCGCGTTCCAGTACGCAATGGAACAAGCGTTGTTCAACCCCTTGGGAGAATTGACCGTTCCCAAAGCGCAAAGAAACTTTGCAACCAAAGAAAACCTGCCTACCTATCCTGAAAAAATCGCCGCACTTAAAAAAGAAGGCGCAAAATTGGTGCTTGTTTACGGTATCGGCAGAATGTGTCATATCGCATTCTGGGAACCTCAATTCGCAGGCGAATACGCTACGGAAGCGGAATGGAAGGCGCAGCCTTACCGTATCGCGGCGAAGATTCACCCCTTGACGGTAGAACAAAACGCATATACCAGCTTTAAATCGCGCACGACGCTTGTGCCTTGCCGCGCGAACACGATTGGCCCCGGCCTTTTCTTGCAGGCAGATTATGCGATCGGCGGCGCGGACGGTACGCTTGGCCGCGGTATGCAATGGCAGGGTATGTCCCTTTGGGTGACTCTCCGTCACGGCACGACGCCTTGGATCACTTCTTCGTATATCCCCACCCTTGCGGGCAAGCTGTTCTTCTTGAAGGATCTTGCAGGTCCGTTGGTTGCGGAGTGCAACTAAGATGCAAAACAAAACGGGCATAGCCGTCGTTGGGACGGTGCTGGTAGACAATCTTTACGGGCTTGCGGCATACCCGCAAGCCGGTGAGTTGACCAAGATACTTTCCATGGATTTTTCCGTTGGAGGAATGGTTCCCAACGACAGCGTCGATATCAAGAAGATCGCCCCGCATATCCCCGTTTACGCCGTTGGTAAAATCGGCGCGGATGACAAGGGCAGGTATGCGATGAACTTCTTAAAAGGGCATGGCGTGGACGTGTCGGGGGTAAAAATTTGCGAAGGGGAAGCGACCAGCTTTACCGACGTAATGAGCGTGATCGGCGGACAGCGCACCTTTTTTACCTTTGCAGGCGCAAACGGAACGTTTGGGTTTGAGGACGTCGATTGGGACGGCCTTGACGTCAAGATGCTGCATCTTGGTTATTTCCTCTTGCTGGACAAGGTGGACGGGGGCGACGGGTTGAAGATTTTACAAGAGGCGAAAAAGAGGGGGATATCCACCTCTATCGACCTCGTCAGCGAAAATTCCGATCGGTACGCGTGCGTATTGCCCTGCTTGCCCTACGTTGACAATTTGATCGTCAACGAAACGGAGGCTGGGAAGATGTGCGGCGTGCAGGCTACGGAAGAAAATCTTGTCGAAGTTGCGCAAAAATTGCTGAAAATGGGCGTAAATGAACGGGTAATCCTGCACACGCCCAAAACGGCGGTATGCGTTACGAAAGAAAACGTTACGCAAATTTCTTCCTACGTTTTGCCCAAAGGCTATATCAAAGGCACGACGGGGGCGGGCGACGCGTTTTGTTCGGGCGCGCTTGTCGCGATTTATGAAGGAAGGACGGATAAAGAGGTCTTGACCTTGGCTCAAATGGCGGCGGTGGCGTCCTTATCGCGCGCGGACGCAACCAGCGGCGTAAAGTCGGAAGCCCTTTTGGCAAAAGAGGTTGAGGCATTTATACGCGGATAATAAAAATTTTGGCGCACGGCAGTAGCTCTGTTGTGCGCTGAAAGGCTTTTATGTAAAGGGATACAATAAATTATTTAGGAGAAGTGTATGTTAGTAAATTTAACGGAAATTTTGAAGATCGCAGAAGAACAAAAGACGGCGATCGGTATGTTCAACGCGACGGGGTTTGACAGTTTGCAGGCGGTGATCGCGGCGGCGGAAGAATTAAACCAGCCCGTCATTATCGCGCATGCGGAAGTTCACAACGTATATAACGACATTTCGTTTGTCGGCCCTGCGATGATCGCGGCGGCACAAAATGCGAAGGTGCCTGTGTGCGTTCACCTCGACCACGGAACCTCGATGGAGATGATCTATCGCGCGTTGCGCATTGGGTTTACCTCGGTGATGATCGACGCGTCGGCGTTGCCATATGAAGAAAACCTTGCCCTCACCAAGCAGGTGGTAAAGATGGCGCACGCAATGAACGTCAGCGTGGAAGCGGAGCTTGGCAGATTGGTAACGGGCGAAGCGGGTAGCAAGGAAGAAGCGACGGACATGAAGGCAGAGGATTATTATACCGATCCCGAAGAAGCGAAGGCGTTTTGCGCGGAAACGGGCGTAGATGCGCTGGCGATTGCGTTCGGTACGGCGCACGGCTTTTACACGGCGCAGCCCAAGTTGGATTTTGACGTGGTGAAAAACGTGGCGGCGGCGACGGGCTTGCCCCTTGTTATGCACGGCGGCAGCGGCGTTTCCGACGAAGGGTTTAAAACGGCGATTGCAAACGGGATTCGTAAAATTAACTATTATTCGTATATGTCCAAAGCTGGGTATATGGCGGCGAAAAAGACCATCGAGGAAGGGAAAACCTCCTATTTGCACGACGTCGAATACGCGGCGGCGCAGGCAATGAAAGAGGACGTCAAAAAGGCGATTAAGGTGTTTGCGGGGCTTTGATAACCGAAAATTGCAAAAAAAAGACAACAATGAGCAACAAAAGAACGCTTCGTTTTATTGACGGGCGTTCTTTTTTGTTGTATAATAAATTTATCAATTTATTTCCCGCAAGGAGGGGATTACAATGGAAAAGTTGCAATATATCGCAAATTTTGAAAAATTGGGAATGGGTATGTTTGTCCATTTCGGCTTGTACAGCGTAGCGGCAAAAGGGGAATGGCACAAATGGAACCACGGCGTCCCCGACGAAAAATATTTCAAGCTGTTCGATAAATTTAAGGTGAAAAAGAACTGGGCAAAAGAGCTGGTTGCTACGGCGAAGAAAGCGGGGGCGAAATACATCACTCTTACCACTCGCCATCACGACGGCTTTTCGTTGTTTGATACCTGCGGGTTAAACGAATACGACGCTCCGCACTCGCCGACGGGGCGGGATTTGGTGCGCGAATTTGTGGACGAATGTAACCGCCAAGGGATTGTTCCTTTCTTTTACCACACCTTGTTAGATTGGTACAATAAGGATTATTACAATAATTTCCCCGCGTATATCGACTATTTGGTAAAGAGTATAGAGATTTTGTGTACGAATTACGGAAAAATCGGCGGGCTTTGGTTTGACGGCTGGTGGGATAAGCAGGACGCCGACTGGCAGTTTGACCGTTTGTACGGCACGATTAGGCGTTTGCAGCCCGAAGCGATGATTATCAACAATACGGGGTTGAGTATGTTGGGCGAGGTGGGACATCCCGAAATTGACAGCGTTACCTTTGAAAGAGGAAAACCCTGCTTTGTTGACCGCTCTAAAAAATACGTGGCGGGCGAGATGTGCCAAGTATTAAACGACCATTGGGGATATGCGCAAAACGACATCAACTATAAATCGGTTGCGCAGCTTTTGGGGGATTTGATTAACTGCCGCCGTTTCGATTGCAATTTCTTGTTGAATTTAGGCCCTATGGGCAACGGAACCATTCGCCCGATCGACAAGGCGATTTTGGAGATGATTGGCAAGTGGATCAAGGCGAATAAGAACGTGATCTATAACCTGCACTCCTGCGAGGTGGAAGCGGAAAACGCGTACGTGATGACGGACGGAGAGCATTATTACGCGGCGATTTCAAACGTGCCGATGATTGGCGATTCGAACGTGGCGCTGGGCGGGGCGTTATTGCCCATTAAAATTTTGACGGATAAAAAAGTGAAAAACGTCAGATGGGTAGATAACGGAAAGGCGGTGAAGGTGAAGAAGAACGTCTTTAACACCCAGCCCTACGCATACGGCGAATGCTATTGCATACGTCTTGCCAAATTCGATTTGGAGTAAAAAAGGCGAAGGCTTTAGTATAGGCGGGGGTTGGCGCGCTTTGCGGGGCGTCCCGCGTATGAAGGCATTCGGTCCGCGTTTGCGGAGAAAAAAGACATAATTTTTGCATAAATCTGCCTCTGAATGGGAAAAAATCCCGCTCGGGGGTTGATTTTTTTTGTGTGAAAGAGTATAATAGAAGGGTAAAATTGGGCGTATATCGACAAAAATGAGATTTGGCGTTGGAGAGTTTATGGCACAGAAAGCAAAGAGATACGAAGAATTTATCACGTTGACCGTTGAGGCGAGGGGAGTGATTACCTACGCTGATTATTTTACGCGCAAGCCGTTGTTTTCGTCCTTGCAGATTAAAAACGACGGAGCGGATTCGGTAGAAGGGCTGACCCTGACGGTGGAAGGGGAAAACGGGCTGATCGTGCCGACGGTAAAGACGATTGCGGAGATTCCGTTTGAAAGCGCGGTTGAGGTGGAGATCGGCAACGTCGTTTCACCCGTGTATTTTTTAGAATTAGCGGAAATAAAAGAGGAAAAGCTGACCGTTTGTTTAAAGAAGGACAAGCAGGTGATTTCCGCGCAGGAAATTTTGGTTAAAACATTGCCCTTCGATTTTTGGACGGGGACCCAGGGCAACGTAGAGCTGTTATCTGCCTTTGTGCGCCCTCGGCTTGCCGATTGCGCCAGAATGCGGACGGAGGTTGCCGCGCAACTGAAAAAGTGGGAGGTTTCCTTCGATTTTGAGGGGTATGACGGGTGCGATAAAAACGTCGTGCGGCGTGTTTCCGCGGCGTTGTTTGCCTGCATTAGGCGGTATGCGATCGCCAAAAAGCCCTGCGATTTTTCTCAGCCGTCCGAGATTGGCGGCGGGGTAAGGATTTTGTCCGAACGCCGAGCAAGCGAGGCGGAGTTGGCGTTATTTTTCGCGGCGTGTTTAGAGCATTTTGGGTTCCATTCCGTACTCGTATTAGGGGATAAGGGCTTGACCTGCGGCGTTTGGCTGTACGACAGCTGTTTTATGGATACCGTTTCGGACGACGTGGGGGCTTTGTCCAAATACGTGGACGACGGCATCAACAATTTAAGCTGCTTTGACGTAGAGGACTTGTTTGAGGACAAGACGTGCGCCTATTCGACCAGCGAGGTGCATTTTAAGGAGAAGCTGGCGGCGGGGTATTACGACCGCTACGTG
>JAZKXM010000013.1:0-29172 GCA_045611585.1 Candidatus Scatosoma sp.
CAAACCGAAC
This sequence comes from Candidatus Scatosoma sp., assembly GCA_045611585.1. Classification (GTDB taxonomy): domain Bacteria; phylum Bacillota; class Clostridia; order Christensenellales; family Borkfalkiaceae; genus Scatosoma. The sequence continues at coordinate 11 of JAZKXM010000013.1, forward strand.
AATGCTTGCCTTCCGTCAAGCCCGTCGCCGTACACGTAGGTGCAACGGCTTTGTCAATAGCCTCCGTATGCCCCGTCGCGGGGATTTCTTCAATTTTTAAAACTTCACGGCAAACGGTGCAATAATTGTGCTTGCTACCCGGCCCCTCACACGTCGCCTTGACGTCGATAATCCAATCGCTGACCGTATGCGCGATCTTTTCTACAACCGTCTGCGCAACAAGCACCTTTTGGCATACCGAACAATGCTTGCCTTCCGTCAAGCCCGTCGCCGTACACGTAGGCGCAACGGCTTTGTCAATAGCCTCCGTATGCCCCGTCGCAGGGATTTCTTCAATTTTTAAAACTTCGCGGCAAACGGTGCAATAATTGTGCTTGCTACCCAGCCCCTCGCACGTCGCCTTGACGTCGATAATCCAATCGCTGACCGTATGCGCGATCTTTTCTACAACCGTCTGCGCAACGAGCACCTTTTGGCATACCGAACAATGCTTGCCTTCCGTCAAGCCCGTCGCCGTACACGTAGGCGCAACCGCCTTGTCAATCTCCTCCGTATGCCCCGCCGCCTTTAAAACGGAAATAACTTCTTCCAAGCCACAAACTTCGCAAACGTGATATTCGCAACCGTCTTGAACGCAGGTCGCCGCAACGGTAATTTTTTCCCCGTAGATATGTATTTCAGATTTCGGAAGGACCTCCTCGCGCGTTTTTTCGCAAACGGTACACGTAAAGGTACGGATCCCCGTTTCCTTACAGGTCGCAGCCAAGGTCACCACGCCTTCGTCGTAAACGTGTGCGTCGGTAACGGGTATGCTTTCCCGTTTTTCAATGCCGCAGTCTTTACAAGTATAGACCAACAGCCCTTCCTCTTTACAATCGGCAATCTTTTTAATCTCCGCTTCACCGTATGCATGATCGGTGCGCTTTTCCACCGTTTCATACTGCACTGCATAGCAGTTTTGGCAGGTGTACATAACCAGCCCTTCCGTTTGGCAGGTGGCAGCCTTTAACGTTACCCCCTTGTCGTAAACGTGCGTTGTACAGGTAACTCCGCACGACGAAAACGCCGCAACAAAGCAGCTGAAACATATAAACAGCAGTACGATTAAAAAGTTTTTCCTTTTCATATCATTCACCCCGCGTGATCTTAAAAATTTTTTATTTGCTCATACCCGAGCAAATCACCGTAGAACCCATTTTATATCGACCATTATTATAAGCCAATTTTATTATACTACACTTTTCGCAATATTTCAAGTATTTTTTACATTTTTATCAAAAAAATGATAAATCCCCTTGAAACATAGTTTCAAGGGGAGATCCCGTTTGATAATAAAGAATTTTAACAAAACAATTTGAAAATTAAGTAAAAATTTCACCTACACATTCAGTTTTCCTGCAATGTTTTCATAAAGTTTTCTTTGTTTTCTTTCGCGGTCGTGGTCGGACGGCCAAGATCCTCTCTTGCCCCGATCGAGCATTTCACTTCGATCAACGTCAACGCGTCCCTGCCCTTGGCATTTTGCAATTCAGCGTCCAACTTTTCAAAGGAATCCACGGACACTGCGTAAGGATATCCGCACCCCTCCGCAATCTTCACCACGTTCATTTTTTCAGCGACGGTCGGCATGCCGCCTACCGTTTCGTGTGCGCCGTTATTGATCACTATGTGGACCACGTTTTTAGGCTGCGCCGTCCCTAACAACGCCATACTACCCATATGCATCAACAACGCCCCGTCGCCGTCCACAATCCAAATTTTTTTATCCTTCTTTTGCGCCGCAATCCCCATAGCAATTGAAGAACTGTGCCCCATCGAGCCGACCGTTAAAAAATCGTACCCGTGCGACTGTCCGTTCGCTTCCCGAATCTCAAACAGCTCTCTGGACGCTTTGCCCGTCGTGGAAACGATAATATCCTCACCCGTTACGGCAACGATATGCTTAATAATATCCTCTCGTACCATTTGGTTATCGTTTTTATATTTTACTTTACCATCGAATTCCAGCACGCCCTTTTTCACGACAAACGCTACTTGCTTGCCAACCGAAAGCAGCTTTTTAAACTCTGCCATCTTCTCCAAAAGAGCAGCCTCCGTCGTATCCTTCGCGATCACAAAGGTACGGATATCCATGTCCTCCAACAGCTTAATCGTCACCTCGCCCTGGAAGATATGTTGCGGCTCGTCATGGACGCCCGGCTCACCTCTCCAACCGACGACAAATACGCAAGGAATCCCATACACCTTATCGTTCATCAGCGACGCCACGGGATTGATAATATTGCCTATCCCGCTGTTTTGCATATACACGACGGGCACCTTTCCCGTCGCCAAATGATACCCCGCGGCAAGCGCGACCGCGTTCCCTTCGTTTGCCGCGATAATATGCTTATCAGAAATACCGTATTTATGCATTAAATAGTTGCACAACGGCTTCAACTGCGAATCGGGCACACCTGCAAAAAACTCAAACTCATTCAAAAAATCAAGCTTCATCTTTCTTCTTCATTTCCTTTATTAAATTTATTATTTTTTTTCTAAAAATCACGCACAACAACATCAAACCGACCAAAATGGCGTATCTCAGCCAAATATAATCGTAAATAAAATTGCTAACGAGCGCCACAACAGTAAACGCCAGCGAAAGCCCGCCTATAAACCGCATATTGTACACTTTTTGTCCCACAACCTTCCGCATCGCAAAATAATCTATCACCGCCTGCACAAGATAGCAAATCAGCGTCGTATATCCCGCGGCAAGATACCCCCAATATTTGATACAAAAATAATTTAAAACTATCTTTAATACCGTCGCTGAAATACTTGCAACCATTACGTAACGAGGTCGCTTATAATAATACACTATATTTGCATAAATATAGTAATGAACCTGAAAAAATACTCCTCCGACAATCGGCGGGATCGCGTAAATCGCCTCATTATAGCTTGCAGGCGCCATTACGGCAACCACTTCGGGCGCCATCATAATCAGCATTCCGCAAATAACGGCAAACGCCGTCAAAATGGGCATTGTCACTTTCGATATCGCCGCATAATTGTCCGTCTTGCATTTTTCATAGGTATAAGGAATAAGGGACGAATTGATCGCAGTCCAAACGACCAGCACCACCGCAGCAACGGAATGCGCCACACTGTAATACGCCGTTGCCTCGTCGCCGATCAGGTTGGAAATCATAATTTTATCTAAACTGCTTAATAAGTAGGTTGACAAATAATGCGGAATCAAAGGCAGGTTGAACAAAATCGCGTCTTTCCAATAGCCCACGTTCAGTTTCCCTTTGTTTTTGAAAAACAAATAGACGTAAAATGCCATATAGATAACGATTAACGTTATCTCCGCACCAAACAACCGCGCATAGAGCCGATTGTCGTCGCAAAACAGAATACATAAAACAGCCACCAAGGGCGACAAAATCGCGGAAACGATGGACCAAATTACCGTATATTTATACTTTAATTCGTACCGCTGGCGGGCGTTCCAAAAATTATATGCGGGCTGAAACAAGAAACTGACGCACATCAAGATCACCAAAGGATAATCTACGCCGACGACTTCTCTAATCAACGGATATACGCACAACAGTATCGCCGTAAACGCAAGGGTAATGATGTTGGACAAAATCAACATCGAAAAAGAATAATCGTCCCGCTTTTCTGGATAATCGACCATCCCGTTATTAAATACCCCGTATGAAAGACAAAACATTGCAATCGTACCGAATATCTGTACCCAAGTGAGATACACCGAAACCTGACCGTATTCTGCGTCGGTCAATAATCTGGTGTATAAAGGCGTCGTGATATAGGCAATTCCCTTGGTTATGATGCTCGCAAAAAAGAAGGCAACGGACGCCTTTACCGCTTGCGGCATATTTTTGAATTTATTTAATAAGCTCACGATATCCTTTCATTCCCAAAAATCTTTTGATACAATGCGTACAGCGTCCCGCGGCTCAACGCAACGGGATTATTCCCCAAACGAACGGGATTGACCGAATCCGCCAATATATCCAAATCGGCAACGTCAGCCAAAAGGGGCTTGGGCATCTGCCAATCACACAGAAGCCCACTAAACGCCTTTATAGCGTCCAAAACGGAAGCCTCTCCCAAGCCTTTGGCAATCTCCAAAAATACGGTTTTAAGATAGCCTTCGCCTCTTCGATCAATACATGCCCCTGTGTTTTCATTCATATACAGCCAAAGCCAAGGCAGGCAAACCGCCACCGCATGCCCATGCGGCAACTTATACATCGACGTCAATTTATAACTCATAGCGTGCGCCGCGGTCGTCTGCGTGATATTGATCGCCCGCCCCGCATAGTTTGCAGCAAGCATAATCTTTTCCGCCGCTTCCGCGGAATTTTCCTTGATGTACGCGTCTTTGTACTGCATAATCGTTTGCACCGCAAATTTCGAATATTGCATACTTTCTTCCGTAGAATTGACCGACCACCAAGACTCTATGCCCTGACAAAGAGCGTCCAAAAGAGTGCATTTCTTTTGATAGAGCGGTAAAGTCTTTAAAACGCCTGATTCCAACACGGCATAATTAGGTATAATACTCCCGTGAGTAACAGACTGCTTTTTTCCTTCAAAATAAATCACCGCATAACGGGTAGCTTCGCTTCCCGTCCCCGCCGTCGTGGGCACGGCAATCAAAGGAATCCCCGAATCCTGATATTCCTGCTGCAAATAATTTTGTTTAGGATCCATTTTGCAATAAAGCTTAATGCACTTCGCCACGTCAAGGGTGCTGCCGCCACCTACGGCAACGATTGCGTCACAGCCTTCTGCGTTAAACAGCCGCACCCCCTTGCAAACGTCCTCGTACAAAGGATTGGGCGTGAATCCGTCAAAAACAACAAATGGAACATTCAACGAAGAAAAATAATCCTTTATGCTTAAAAACGGAAAGGAGGAATCGCAGACCAACATAAATTTGGTCACCCCTTCTTTTTGTAATATTTCGCCTATTTTTCTATGCGATTCCGCTCCCGCAACTATCGTTTGCGCCATCTTATTCCTCCGGGATCAGCGTAATAATCTCTTTAATGGACATACACATATCATCCGCTTCTTTCGCACGGTGATTGGTAAGAATAGTTTTCGCTACGTTTTGCATCGCAGGGAACCCACTTCGCGTCAACTGATTCGCGTAAATAACCACGTTCACGCCACGCGCCTTAAATTCTTCTTCGGTCACGGAATTGAAAGAGGTAGGAACAACCACGATGGGCGTAACGGAATTCTTCGCACGGAATTTCTCCACAAATTCAAAAATTTCCGCAGGATCTTTTTTACGGCTATGAATCATAATAGCGTCCGCCCCCGCGCCCGCAAATGCAAACGCGCGCTCTAACGCGTCCTCCATTCCGCGTTCCAAAATAAGGCTTTCAATACGCGCGCAAATCATAAAATCTTTCGTTTTTTGCGCACGCTTACCCGCCTGAATCTTTGCGCAGAAATTCTCAATCGAATCCTGAGTTTGCACAACCTCCGTGCCAAACAGGGAATTCTTTTTCAGCCCCGTTTTGTCCTCGATAATTACCATAGAAACGCCCATACGCTCCAAGCTCTTAACCGTGTAAACAAAATGCTCCGTTAAGCCGCCCGTATCCCCGTCGAAAATGATGGGCTTCGTTGTCACTTCCATAATATCGTCAATGGTACGGAAGCGAGAGGTCATATCAACCAATTCGATGTCGGGCTTTCCTTTTGCCGTACTGTCACACAAACTAGATACCCACATCGCGTCAAATTGATAGGTTTTTCCATCCTGCAAAACGGTTGTCTTTTCCGCAATCAAACCGGTGATCCCGCTGTGCGCTTCAATAGCGTTAACGCAGCCCTTCATCGCCAACAGCTTTTTCAATCTGCCACGACGCATATCGGGCATAGCAAGCTGCTCGCGCGACAATTTCTCCAATTCCGCATATTTATCTTCTTTCGAATAAGGATATTCGATCAAGCTGCCACCGTAGCCCTCCAAAACGGCTAAAACCTCGTCACGGATAGGCTTTTGGAAACCTTCTCTCCAATCGTCGCCATGCACAACATAGTCGGGCTTTAATTCGGTTAAAATCTCTTTATAGCTCAACTGCTTTTGCTCAACCACTTGATAAATCCCGTTAAGGTTTTCAAACAAAGACTTTCTTTCCTCAAAAGGCATCAAAGGAAAGCGTTTATAACTGGCAATCGCCTCATCGGACAACACACCGATAATCAGCCGCCCAAACTTTTGAGCCTTTTTAATAATCGCAATATGTCCACTGTGCAGCATATCCGTAGAGAAACACATATATACCGTCTTATTTTCCAATGCGCGCAAATTTCCAGACACCGCCGCAAGATCTTCGGGGGTATCAATTTCACTACATAATTCGTCTTTTACGTCCAAGGGATAAATATTGCAAACGTCGGAAACCTCATTGAATGCATTTTCCGCATAGCATTTGCGGTTGTCCGCTTCACAGAATTTGCAAATCGAATCCAACCAAACCGCCCAATCTTTTTCGGTCAGCTTGTACAAAGGCTGCGCCGCTTGCGCGTCGTCAAAAAACTCAATCCCGACCTTTCTAATTTTCCCGTCCTTAATCACCGCCTTGAAATCCTTTTCAGGGCGAGGCAGAGTCGAACTGACGGTCATGCAGCTTGCAGGGCTTTCCAGCACTTTATCAAAGACCGTTTCCGCAAAGACAAGATCGCCGTGCATTAATACGATATCATCCCCCTTCAACGCCTCTTTCGCGCAGTAAATCGAATAAATATAATTCGTCTTATCGTAAATAGGGTTATTGACGAAAGTGAATTGCAAAGGCAACCCTAACGAATTGCAATACTCCACCAAAACCTGATCAAAATAACCAGTAGTCATAACCACTTCTTTAATGCCAGCGGCGGCAATCAATTTCAGTTGCCTGCTTAAAATAGTATCGCGCGCGGAAATCTCCGTCATGCATTTAGGATGCTCGGACGTCAAAACGCCCATACGATGTCCCAATCCCGAATTCAAAATCAATGCTTTCATAAATCTATTTATCTCCTTTTGTTAGTTATAAAGTTGTATATATCTTCCGCGACCCTTTCCGCCGCAAAACCATCTTCAATATTGCCAATTTCATTTAGAAAGTCTTCAACGTTTTCTTTATATTGTTGGTCGTCGAATTTCAAAATTTTATTCTCCAATTCCGTTGGCGTTATCGCAAGCGGAAATGGCAACTGATCATAATCAATATAAAAACCTCTTTCTTGCTTTTCATAATGTTCGCGATCAGGCGAAAATAAGAAACATGGCTTTTTCGTTAACGCAAAATCAAAAATCGCTCCCGAATAATCGGAAATTAATACATCTGCGCATTGTAAATAGTCTGCCATATCATCCCCCAAATTACCGTTAATCAACCTATTACCATACTTTTGAGAGATTTTTTCTGTGTCAATTTGCCTTAAAACCATATTATGAACGCGAAAAACAAAACACCAATCACCACCAAATTTCCCATGCAAGTTGGCGAATAATCGTTCAAAATTCAGTTGCGCCATTTGATTAACACCACTTTGCATTACGTCATCACGAAACGTCGGCGCATATAAGATAATTTTTTTGTCTAGCGGTAACCCCAATTTCTGTTTAATCTCGGTGATACTCCAAAGAGGTTTCAACAAAACATCATTCCTAGGCGTTCCATACATTTTTACGGGAATACTATGCAAAAAACCGCTTTCCAACGCCCGTTTCGTTAACTCGCAACCAGCTACAACGTAATCGGAATTGGTATAATGCTTTTTAAATACTGTGTCTTTTTTTACGTCCGCCGCAATTTTTTTTAATGGAGTTCCATGCCACGTCGAAATACATAATTGCCCACGCCTTTTCCGAGAAAATATCTTAGCGGGTAATTTTTTCAAACCCTTGTCGCCCCAATACGCAGAGGCACGTAAACCCATGTGATTATCCACCACTACTTGTGCGCGGTATGAATATTTATAATATTCTTTCGACCCCATCTCAACAATTTCAGCGTCAGCAAGAAAACTCTCTTTTGATTTTGTAGATCTTACCCAAACGATTTTTGCGAAAGGGCATTTTTTACGAACAGCCCTTTCAATCGCCTTGGGGTTGTCATTATATTGCCCATAAAAACTAGAAAACATAATAACTTTTTTCTTTATTGGCAATATATTATGCCATAAACATATCAAAGCTTTATTTAACCGATTCAAAACAACTTTCCCCTCATTTTTTTCTGCCGAATATCTTTCGCATTTTTGCGGCAAACTTCTCCCCGAAAATACGGGTAATCCATTGATGTATTTTCCCTCGGAATCTACTTTTTTTATCTACCCAACTCCCTGCATAATGGTGGATAGAAACCGTTTTCTCTTGCACAGAGATTTTTCCCGTTTGCATATTATACGGATTAAAATATTCCGTGGGATAAATCATATATCCGTCTATTTTTTGCAAAGTATTATTTAAAACCAAGCCCCTTTTTACAAACTCGTCCGTAGCGCGATGACAAACTGTACGTAAATTAAACGTTCCATCTTGCAATAAAAAAACATCTTGATTATACTCTTTTAACAGTTCGTCGCACACTTCATCGTCAATTTCACAGCCACATATTAGCCCCGGATTCAATTTTGATTTATCCTCAAACCCCATAAACGGAACGTCTAAAAATTCATCCAACGGTTTTAATAATTCAACGTCCGTATCCAAATATATCCCACCGTATTGCTTTAAAACAAAAAATCGACAGTAATCGGAAACAAACGCCCATTTTTTTGCCGCGTATGCCTCTTGTACGTATTGACAACAATTCACGTCAAAATTGTCCTCACTCCACTCCATTATCTGATAATCAGGACAAAATTTTTTCCAGCTTTCAATACATTTCTTGATCAGATTGCTTTTTTCATTGCCCCCGAACCAGCAATAATGAATTATCTTTGGAAGCATTCTTTTGCTCCTCCTTTTCCCCTCTATTTTTAAAAACCAATTTCTCAATAATTAACATAGGCAAAATCAACGAAAAATAATTCGTAAACGTAATCTCAATATTATACATTATTACGCCCATACTAAAATAGAATACAGTCAATAACAATCTTACGTAACTAAATGGATTTTTACTATATTTAAGTTTCGTTCCCGCTGAAAATGCAACACTTGCAAAAAACAAAGAATATATCGGCGCAAATATAGGTCCAAAATAATACCAACCCATGCCTATTGTAGTAGGAATTTGTCCCGTAGATGAATTATGAAAATTAAAAAACGTCTGTACTGTTTCCCCATCCAATCCAAAGATCGTACTCCCATAAGGAAACGTACTTAAATAATCGTAACATAACAATCTAATTTTATCGTCGATGTTGTTGGGCAAGTTGAAACTTCCTGAAACAATATTAGTCCCAGAGAAATAAGATACAAACATTTTAGAAAAATAAGCATTTGAATCACGATTTCCACCAATGCTCAATCTAAAAAGCCACCAAAAAATCACCGCTAAACTCGCTAAACTTAGCAATATTAAAAAATCTTTGCTTAACTTGCTTCTATCGCGCATATAACTACGCAATAGAAATAAAATAAGTGTATATATTAAGCTTCTAGCTATGCCCCCTCCAATAAAAAATAACGGCAAAAGAGATATACAAAATGAGAGCACGCCACCTAATCTTTTTCCTTTCATTTCAAAAACCACAACAAAAAATGCAGGAACAATAATTAAAGCTGCTTTTAACAAATATCTTCCCGTTACAACGGCAAACAATAACCAGAAAGAGTGACTATATTTTATATCAATTTGAGAATCCTCATAATTGGTAAAAAATCGGTCAGATATATTAAAAATTGTTCGATAGCTGGTGATTACCTCTGGAACAGCTATTACACAAAGTCCCAATACAAGCAAAATTAACACTATAATTAACGCATATACGGTTGTTTCAGTTTTGTTGATGGAAAAATTCGTCACCAATGATTCTACACGTTTTTTTTGTTTGCTTTTTTGTATTTTATACGTCCAAAGACAAAAAATCGCAAGAGCCTCATAACATATCAATAAAATAGAATAATCTGTATTGTGCTCCACGTTTAAAAGTATAGTTCCAGTATAACCGCCAAACGCCATCACCAATGGAGAAATAACCATCCGAAAAAACATTAGCCCCAGCAATAAGGAAAAACCAAGATTCTTAAAAAACTCATCATAAACATTATAAAAGATAATAGATAACGCAGAGAACATGAGAGGCAACAAAAATAGAAATTGATAATACTCTGGTTTATCTGAATCAAATAACAATACAAAAATTGTTATTAGTGCCAATGTTTCAAAAATATATAATATACTTTTCCCTATTTTGTAACTTCCCATCAATCGCTCCCCAATAATTTTTTATATTCTCCAACCGTTCTTTCCGCTATACTGTTCCAAGTAAACTCTTTCTCCGCTAAGCTTCTCGCCGCTAACGATTTTTGCATATATTTTTCTTTCTCTTCAACAGCTTGTTCAATCGCTTTGCCAATCGCCTCAACGCTTGTTTCTGCGCGCCAGCCTGCATCGTATTTTTCAATCGTTTTGCCAAGCGTCGTACCATCCGTCGCCAAACACGGCAAACCGTAGCTTAACGCCTCTAAAATACCCATCGGCATACCTTCAAATCGAGACGTTTGAATAAACACGTCGCTATCTAAAAGCACTCTTTTCTTTTCCTCTCCCGATATAGCAGGATGAAGCGTAACGATGTCCCCCACTCCGCGGTCTGCAATCATTCGTTCGACGTTTGCATATCTTCCATGATAGTCTGGTCCGTAAATATCCAACGTACAGTTATTGTCGCGCATCTTTTGCGCACATGCTTTAACCGAATCTACTAATAAATCAAGCCCTTTGTGGTATGCGTCTAACCGCCCAATATAAGCGAATTTCGTTTTATCCGTATTAAAGGTTTCCTTTCTATCTTCGGGAATTAAAATACCATTTGTTCCAATAAATTTACGACATCTAAATTTCGTGCTTTCCAATTCTCTTTGTGACAAACATTGAATAGCCTCTGCGTCCTTAATAAAACGGTTAAACAATAAAACGTTTGCAACCTTCTTTTTTAGCCATTTCTTTTTTTGCGCCTCTTTTGTCAAACATCCGTGCGGAATGATAGTGTAAGGGATTTTTTCTCTGCGCAACTGTTTAAAAATCTTCAGATATTCTGGATAATAGCTTTCATGAAACACAACCAAATCGTATGCCACTTTCGTTAAGCTCTCCGCTCCGCAGTACTGCAATTGACCAACCATCCCTTCGATCGCTATATTATTTATATTCACAAACGAAACGTCCGCAAACGCGCTTTGCGCCTTAACGTGTTGCGGAACAACAACACACACGCCGTTATACGGATTATTTTCAATTTTTGCAATATGCAATATTTTCATGTTTTTCAATCCTTAAAATAAGCTTTAAAATCGTGATGAGTCACCCGTTTCTCCTCAGGGGGCAACTTCATATAATCCCCGTATAAATGGGACAGATACCGATCATATTCTTTAAACCCCTTTACCGTCCTTCCTTCAAATTCAAAATCGGTAAGTTCGGCAAAAATATCCTGCTCCATAATCTCTTTCGCACGATATGCGCCGCACATTACCGCCGCATATTTCGCTTGATCAAAATCCTTCTTGCGATAATACGCTTCTATCTTCGCAATCAATTTTGACGGATTTACAAATCTGCTAAGCATAAAAAAAGCAAAACGGATGGGCTCGTACACAATAGATCGAGTTTTACTTCTAGAAAACTTCTTCCAGTTTGCCGCCACCAACAACTCGCGCGAAAACTCCTTTTTATCAAAGCTCTTTTTCGCTTCTTGCTCCGTATCCCCTAAGCCGTCGATCGGGAAGATATCAACGTAAACCCCCATTTCACAACGATAACGGTTTCCCACGTTTTCTTCAACGACGGTATTCTTCGCGCACGCTTTTGCAAACAAATAACAATATTTTTTATCCAATGCGTTGCTCAATAGGGAAAATGGCGTTTCGTTCTCTTTGCAATACTGCACGAACGCGTCGTAATCCTTTCTGGGCATAGCGATATCAATATCGTCGTCCCAAGGGATAAATCCTTTATGCCGCACCGCGCCAAGCAAAGTGCCAAACGCCAACGAATACCGCCAATTTTTCCTCTTGCAAATTTCGTCGATTTGCAATAAGATATCCAATTGTATATCACGCATTTCCTGCATGGTAATTTCTTTCATTATTGTCCCTCTTTGCTGTTCGTTCTCGCAAACTTTTTATATATCCAACCGCGCAATTTGTTAGGCAACAGCACCTGCACCACAAACCGCTTAAATACGTTGGAAAGATAGGTAAAGCCCCCGATGATTTTATTCTTTTTCATATACTTTTGCAGGGCTCGTTCACTTTTAAAATATTTCCAGCCGCCGCGTCGTTGATACATATCCTTACCAACACGAACATTGACCAATATTTCATTCAAATTGATAAAACGCATTTTTGCTTGATACATTCTAAGCCACAGATAATAATCTTCCTCACAAAACCAATCAATGTACCCGCCGACTTTTTCAACGTCACCCTTTTTAAACATTACGGTTACTTGATTAAAAGGACAACGTTTCTTTAAATAATCGCAAATATCCTCATAGCTCTGCGGTACCATTCGATATCCTACTACGTTGGTTTCCACGTCAACAAACTCTGCAATATTCGCTCCAACTAAAGAAATTTCAGGATTTTCCGTAAAAGCACTTAACTGCTTTTCAAACCGATTTGGCAAACAAATATCGTCCGAATCCATCAGAGCCACTAAATCAAAACTGCACTCCGCTAAGCCGATTCTACGAGCATTCCCGTGCCCTTGATTTACCTCCAATCGAATAATTTTAAAGTTTGGTTTTTGTTCGTATTCGTCGATAATCGCATTTAACGTTTCGGGAATAGGTCCATCGACCACCAAGACGATTTCCGACGGCTTTACCGTTTGGTTTAAAACGCTATCCATTGCAGCTTTAAACCATTCGGGATTGTCCCCCCCATAAACGCATATTGACACGGAAAAATCCGCAAAATTATTCAACTTGTTTTCCGTCACGCCTGTTACCTCTTCAACAATTCTTTCGCTTTCGCTTGTTTTTCGTCGTATTCCTCTTGCGAAACAGCGCCTTCCTGCAACAGCCAATCGCCGTAGTCAATATCGCTGACCGTTCCGTCCCGCTCCACGTCACTGCGCCGCAATACCTTCAACGCCGTCTTGAAAATAATCGCAATATCCCCCCAAAGGGAAATTTTTTTCAAATATTCCAAATCGTACGCAAATTTTTGCTCCCAAGCGATGTTATTTCTACCGCCTACCTGAGCCAAACCCGTCAGCCCGCCGCGCACCTTATGCCGTAAGCGCACCTCCGCACTCATAAACGTCATATCCCGCACCAACAGAGGTCTAGGTCCTACGATGGACATGTGTCCTACAAAGATATTCAGCAACTCGGGCAATTCGTCCAACGAAGTGCTACGCAAAATTCTGCCGTATTTTGTCAATCGCTTCTCGTCGGGCAGTAAATTCCCCTCCGAGTCCTTTTCACACGTCATCGTGCGAAATTTAATCAGCTTAAAAATCCGTTCCTCTCCCGTTTTTCGATTAATCCGTCCCGGCCGCGGTTGCGTGAAAAAAGGGCTCCCTTTCATCTTAATCGCGCCTAAAACGATCAGCAGCAAAAACACGGGCGATAAAATCAACAACGCAAATCCGCTTAACAGCACGTCGTAAAACCGCTTAAAAAACACGCGATAAAGCAGAGCCGACAACACCACCCAAACGGCAAGGCACACCAAAACAATCAGCACGATACCCCACCATGAAGAGGTCAATTGTTCAAAAAATTCTTTCATAGTAATCCTTTATTTTTCAAAACAGCTTCTCACGATCGCAATTACGGCGTCCTGCTCCTCCGCAGTCATCTTATTATCGCTAGGCAAGCACAGCCCACGATCGAAAATATCCGCGCCAACGTCCGCAACTCCGCCCGCGATATAGGCGTTCGTCTTTGCGCGCGCCGACCCTTCGCGGGTAATAAATTCGTGCATACGGTACATCGGCTGCATGTGCATAGGCTTCCAAATAGGTCTGCCTTCGGCGTTATATTTCGCCAACGTTTCCAAAATTTCCGTCGGACAAGTTTTCCCGCTTTCGGGAACGTACAGCGCCGTCGAATCGTCGCGAACCTGCTTGCACATATACCCCTTGTCAATGATAATCGCCGACAACCAATAGTTCGGCTCGGTGTCCTCAACAATGGGATTCATTTGAACGGGCAAATCCTTAAACCCCTCTTTGTACCGTTCATATACGGCTTTTTTCTGCGCGATATGTTCCTCCAAGTACGGATATTGTCCGCGAACGACCCCCGCGACGACGTTGCTCATACGGTAATTATAGCCGACCTCCTCGTGCTGGTACCAAGCCGCGCTCTCACGCGCTTGCGTGGACCATTTGCGCGCCTTGTTCGCCACCTCGATATCGTTCGTCAAAAGACAACCGCCCGCCGACCCCGTAATAATCTTGTTCCCGTTATAGCTGATCGCCGAATAATCCCCAAACGAACCGCATTGTTTGCCGTGCAAAGTCGCACCCATGGCCTCTGCCGCGTCCTCGATCAGCAACGCGCCGTGCTTTTCGCAAATTTCTTTAATCAAATCAATACGTCCGGGGAAACCGTACAGTTCGGCACAAACAACCAATTTCACGTCGGGATACAGCGTAAACGCCTTTTCCAAAGCGACGGGGTCCATATTCCAAGACTCCGCTTCCGTGTCGATAAACACAGGAATCCCCCCCTCGTAAACTACGGGGTTGAGGGTCGCCGCAAACGTCATATCCGAACAAAACACCCGTTTGCCTTCCAGCGCGCCGTGTCCGATTTGCGGTTTGCCGTACAGCTTTTCCCCCGCAAATTTCACGCAAAGGTGCAGGGCGGCGGTGCAGCAAGACAGCCCGACGGCATATTTCATCTCCGCCTTCTCTGCGGCGATCCGTTCTACCTCGTTGATATTTTCGCCAACGGTGGACATCCAGTTGCTTTCGTACGCTTCCGTCACGTACTTAATCTCTTCACCGTGCATAGTCGGGGTTGCCAGCCATATTTTCTTTTCAAAACGCTTCAATTCCATTTGTACAGTTTCCTCAAGTTTTACCGTTTCACCTTTTCAAATTTTCCTTCACGGCATAATTCAACAGTATTATTGTATCACACCTTAAAAAATATTGCAAGTACTTTGGTGCATTTCCCTTTTATTTTTAAATAAAAGACTCTCAAAAATCTACGCTTTTTCGGCACTTTTGTCACCTTTTTGCCAATTTTTCAACCTTTTCAACGCGTACCTGCCCCCCTCCTTTTTTATTTTTCGCTTTACAATGTCACACAATGACGTCAAATAAAAATTTTTGTCACAAATTTATATTACTTGTCCGTTTTGGCATATTTTTTGTGAAAGAAACGCCAATTTTTAACAACGATTTTTGCAAACAAAAAAAGAAACGCCAGCGACGTTCCTTTTTCTCTGTGATTACAATCGAAGTAAAAAAACTCAAATTAACGCAAGCTCTATTCCTACTACCCCATACCTTTCCATTTGTTCCCGAGAATAGTACGCAAGCATATCTTGCGGCTCTGCCCGTTCGTCCGCGGCATAACCCAGCTCCATTTTATCGTGTTTTTCGTACAGTTTTTCAAAATTCGGGTACATGTGCAACGCAATCACCCTACAGCGCATACGCGCACCCGTGCCGACGTCCGTAAATAGGATAAAATCCCCCGTTCGTATCGCCGAACGCTTCTCATCAAAAAGGCGCATTTCTATCCTTTTTCGCCCCTCGGCAATCGCCGTAAACGGCGCGGAATTTAACCGCATTTCATGCGTCTTTTTTTCCGTCAGTTTTTCCGTCATCAAATACCTGCCCGTCAGTTTTTCCGTTTTTTACCTAAAACGAACGCGCATGCAAGCGCCAACACACACCCCGCGGAAAGCCCGCCCATAGACGAGGCGCAGCTAATGTTGATGGGAGAAGTTATCCCCTCGCCTGCGCTGTCCTCCGTTTCCACGCTCAGTTTTTCTAAAACGTTTTTTTCCTCCGCCCCACACGTTCCGCAAATGCGCGTACGTTCGCCGTATTCCGTCGCCGTGGGCTTTTTGGTTACCGTCCATTTCCCGTAAACGTGGCTGCACGTTTCTTGATTTGGCTTATCTTGTTCTTCGCCTTGGTTTCCGCCCTGCTCAGGCTGCCCGTCACCGCCTTGGTTTCCACCCTGCTCAGGCTGCCCGTCACCGCCTTGGTTTCCCCCCTGCTCAGGCTGCTGTTCGCCACCTTGGTTTCCGCCCTGCTCAGGCTGCCCGTCTCCGCCTTGGTCACCGCCCTGCTCAGGCTGCTGTTCGCCGCCCTGCACTCCGCCTTTTGCAATCCCCGACGGAGTCACCATATTCTTCGGCAGTTGTTCGCCAAACATCAACCAAGCGTATTCGGGATAGTCAACAAACACGTTTCTCGTCCCCGTGATAGATTGCACGGAGTCATTTCTCCCCATCTCCCACGTATCGACGGGGTCCTCCTCCATCCAGTCGAGTAGCACGTCCAAGCTTTGCATAACGCCGCCAGAACCCCACATAGTGCTGGAAGCCCCCCAACGCACGTACATATATAAGACCATTCTTGCGCAATCGCCGCGCACGCTTACCCCAGGATAATAATAAGAGCTGCTGGTCGTCGTCCCAAACGCTTTATTCCCGCGCGAGGAATTCTCGCTGGGATTTGCAGGCCGCAAATGCATAATGTCCCCGATCGGTTGAGAGCCGCTTAATTTGCTCTTAGGCCAAACGTGCTCTTGATTCCAAATGCTGGCGCCGTTCCACGCACTCGTCACAAGTCCGCCTCGGTACAAAAGCGCAACCTGCGTGGTATCGCTTTTCACGCAATCGGTATATTTATAAAAATCGCGAACGTTCTTGCTCCCGTCGTAATATGTATAGAAGGTATGGTTGTTCTTCATCAGCTTTTGCAAGCTTGCGTACATAACGCTGGTATGCCCGCTAGATTGCGAAGTCCCGCCCGACTGTTTAGAAACTACCGAATACGTATAATTTCCCGAATAGAAGTCCTGCGCGTATTCGCTTAAAAACACGCAATCTTCCCCGCGCGCGCCCCAGTTGGCAATATATTTCCCCGATTTTTTATAAACGACGTCGTCCGCCGAATCGTACCCCGTCGCAGTAGTAACGATTTTATTTGCCGCGGGCGAAGCCGCGGCCCGAACGCCATCCAGTGCCGTCATAGGAACGGCGGCGGCAAACGCCAAAGCAACCAATAACGTAACAGTCTTTTTCATAAGTAGGCACACCTTTTCGTATCTTTTTTAAAACCTTAACAAAAACATTGTAACACTTTACGACAAGTTAAGTCAATCAATTTAGCGCAAAATCCCCACGAAAAAATTTTTTCCTCGTATTATCTCTCGTATTATCCCTCGTATTATCCCTCGGCAACAGTCCTCGCGGCTGTTGCTTATTGCACTAAACCGTCCGTTTTCTTCGTATCTACCCGCAACTATACCCGCAAATTTTCCGCAAACGCCTCCCCCAAACGAACGGTACTTTCCGAATCGTAATGAGCAACGTCAGGCGATTCGTACGGTTCTTTCGTCGTAGTCAACCCCATTGCCACCGTATCCAAAAATATACCGCCCGTCCGCTCGGCGTACGCCTTTTTCAATTCGTTCAGCCGCTGATAATATTTCCAGTTTTGCGAAATGCCGCCGTCCACGTACACGCAATCCTGCAAATAGGCAGAAAACGTCGCCCGAAAATCCCTCAAAAGCCCGTCATACCACCCAACGTAGCTTTCTACTAGCTCTTGCGAATAAGAATCGCTTTCCCCTTGCATCCAGAAAAACGCGCGAATTTTCGGCAAATATCCCCTTTCTTCCAAGCGCGCGAGACTGCTCCGCAATAAGCAAACAAACTCGTTATAGCACCACCCCGCCGTCGGGCGCTTGCCGCTGTTCAACGCCTGCACAATATCGGGAAATTCCGCCGCGCGGGCAAGCGGACTGTACCCGCCTCCGCCCGAAGGGGAAATCCAATCGTTGTGCAGCGACGCGCCGCCGTATGCGCATTTGACGATAAAAAATTCCTCATCGGGATAACGAGCGGTCAAATTTTTTGCAATCCCAAGTTCGGGTCCAAAGGTGTCCTTCGCCGCCTCCGTGCAATTCACGCGAGTCTTTACAAACCCCTTGCTTTCAATCCCGTGCGAACAGTAATCAATCAAAATTTTTTCGTAGCCGTCGTAAAACCTTTTCACCGTGTTTTCGTCAAACGAACTCGAAAGATACTTTGTATAGCCCACGCCCACCGCATTCGATTGCCCCGCCAACACGATTACGTTTGCAATTTTTAACGTTTTTTCGCTCTTTTCCGTTTTTAAATTTTTTTCCATATTCGCTACCGCGCACAAATCCCTATCCAGCGCGCCCTCCGCTTTTCTTTGATTTTATTATATCACAGTTGCACAGTAAAATCAATCCTTCCAAACGTTTTCTTTTTGCTTTTTTAAGATAAATTTTACCCCACAAAATGAAAAGAACAAAATGAAAAGAACAAAACAAAAGGCGTGGGAACTCCCACGCCAAAACTGGTTTAGTCCGCATTGATTATTTAAAAAAAGAACATTACCCGTGCGTAGCAATAGAAAGACACAGGACAATCCTGCACCTTTCGTTTTGGATAGGTTTTAGAAACTAAATTGAAACCAACTACAATTACAAATTCTTAATAGAATTTTAAACCGCCCGTATATGTATCTTTGTCAATAAAATAATCCTCTTGGGATACCGTAGGCATTTCAAATCTCCACATATCCATCAAATATGATTCTTCTAAATCAAAGCGTAACCAATACTCCTTTTCGCCCCCAAGAAAATAGGTGCTATTCGTATAGGACCAATCCCCGTTTGTCGTGTCCGAATAATACCATATCCCGTCAATACGAACTAAATTGAAGGCATGCCGTATTTTTAGGCTACTCACATATATGCACTCCACCCCAAAATAATTACACAAATACGTCATTGCCGCCGCATATCCTTCGCAAATCGATCCCGTATATTCTTCCCCGTCCAACACACCAATTATTGAAATCGTATATTCGTCATGAATAGCCTTCGAACGATAGTCATACATATACTTGGTATGATTAATTATATACTCGTAGATTTTTACATATTTTACAAAATCTGTATCGTCCTCGTTGATTGTTTGCGATAATTCCAACACGCTTTTATTGATTGTGGATTCAAGCGAATCCTTCTCATTAATCAACTTTATGTATTCCTCAGAAACTGTCACCACAAAGTAGTAGTCAGTATCAGATCTTATATCATTATAGTTTATAGAGTAACTACTTAAGCTTTCCACCTGAATATTAATACCCGTTTCAAAGAAAAATGATGGATTATCAAATCTCAAAGCAGGTTGTATTAGTATAGCCCCTTCCACTAGAGTACCGCGATAATCATCCTCACTGAGAGCCGCCAAGTAATATGTTCCCAAATGGTATAAAGGTTCTCTTTCGCCATTCCAAAATTTTTGAACTGCTTTATATATCGCCTTATAGAGTGCTTTTCCTTCTTCAGATAAGGTATTATAATAATAATCTCCATCCCCCTTTCTTCGTTCCATTATATACGCATCATCACACTCCACAAATAATTTCGAGTAAAATTCACTTTCCTTTTCATATTCCTTATTAAGTTCAATTATACTCTCATCCTGTAAATCGGTATAATCCTCCCGTAAGTCAATGTAATCATCTTGCAAATCACTATAATCAACAAGTAATATAGCAGAGCGTACACATATAAATATCACACAAACAACCATAAAAAAACATGCGACAATCGCCCCCCAATTTTCCCACCAAGAAAAAATATTTCTAAATGCCTTTTTTAGCTTAGATCGCATAGTTTCACCTCCAAAAATTCTAAATAGATATCTGCACATATATTATACTAGATATTTTATCTAGTGTCAAGATATTTTGTGTAGCTTTGTGGTAAAATTCTATTATGGATAAAAAATTTTGCAAAAATCTTAAAGAAACAAGAAAATTGTGTTGTTTAACGCAAAAGCAGGTTGCTACAGCTTTAAACGTAGTAGAAAGCTGTTATGCGAATTGGGAGCAAGGGAGAACAGAACCCAATATTGATATGTTACGGAAACTTGGCGAAATTTTTAACGCAAGTATTGATGATTTAATAAATGGATAAAACGACGTTTGCTTTATATGATAAACGCCGTTTTTTAATTATTATGGAAATAAGATAATCCAAATCGAACCTTTTTCGCGGGAAACTCCGATACCCTTAAAAGGGAACCCTCGGAGAGCGTCGGCAATAAATTGCCTCGCGCGAACCGACGTGTTCTTCACCATTCCCGTACGGGTCACCAAAAAGCAAAAATCCTAAAGCAAACTATGTTCGCTTTAGGATTTTGCTGGTGACCCGTACGGGACTCGAACCCATGTTACCACCGTGAGAGGGTGGTGTCTTAACCGCTTGACCAACGGGCCATATTTAATTTTTTTTATCCCGTACCGTACGGGAATTTCCGATACCCTTAAAAGGGAACCCTCGGAAAGTGTCGCAACTTCGTTGCTCGCACGAACCCATGTTACCACCGTGACAAGCGAAAGTCTTAACCGCTTGTTGGGCGGGCCATAAAATTGTCACAACTTCGCATTTGCTTATGTAGTATAGCACATTTTTGCTAGAATATCAACTGTTTTTCCCTTGCTTTTCGTAAATTTTTAAAGTATTTTTTATTTTACCGACTATGCTATAAAAACTTGGCGCGGAATTTCTCCGCGCCGTTTTTCGTCAATCCTCCAAGCCTTCGTTCAGCTTTGCAAGCAACGTTTCAAGGTCTTCGCCGTGGACGGCAACCGCTTCCGCAACCGATTCACCGTGCGCCATCGCGCAACCGAAACAATGCATACCCGCCGCCATCAAAATTTCAGGCGCGTTGGGGTTGATTTGCAGGCAATCCGCAATCAAAGTATCCGCCGTAATCTTTGCCATTTTATCGTCCTCCTTTTTTCCTTATTTTTTACTATTATATCACCTTTCCGTGAAAAATACAAGATTTCTGCCCCGCTTTTTCAAACTTTTTATTGGCATATTTTTCTCCGCTTACAACACAATCCACAGCCCCAAAAGCGCAAACACCAATGCCACCGCCGCCACTACGCCACCGTAGCGCACAAAATCCTTAAAGCCAAACTTTACGTCGTACGTTTTCAAAAGCCCCATCCACATAATCCCCGCCAGCGCGCCGATAGGCGTAAAATACGCCCCCAAATTGCTACCGATAACCGTCGCATACACGCTTTGCGCGGTGATCCCCGCGCCTAAATTCGCCCCGATCACCCCGCCAAACAGTACGCTCATAGGGATATTGTTGATAATGTTCGCCGCCAAAAAGGAAGAAACTCCGTACGTCCATATCTCGCCGTCACCGCCAACGGACAACACCCCCGCAATTCGGTCGGTCAGCCCATATTTTTGTAAGGACAAAACGATAAGAAACATGGATAAAACAAACGGCACCAGCTCCCAAGGCGCACGCAAAACAGAATGCCCTAACAGCTTTTCCGTCATACGAAACCGCCGTTTTCCCGCGCCATATATGGTAGAACAAATCGCAAGGCTTGCCGCAAACAACACGCTTGCCAGCCACATTGGTACGCCAAGATAGGACGAAAAGGCAAGGCAAATGACGCATGCCGCCAAATGCACCACTCCGATCAAAAGCAAGCCCCGATCCACCACCTGCCCCTTCACCGTCACGGGCGAAATGGGCGAAGATAAGCTTTTTCTAAATATCAATAGCAAAGCGCAAAACGCCGCAACGCCCGCCATTACCGTCGGCAACCACATCACGGATAAATACTCTCCAAAGCCAATCCCCGTCGCCGCCGCCAAATAGACGTTGGTCGGGTTGCCGATCACAAGAGCCATACTCCAAGTATTCGCGGCGACAAATTCGCCCACCAAAAAGGGAATGGGGCTGATTTTCTCCTCCTTACAAAAGGAACAAATAAACGGAGTAAACGTCAGCACTACGATATCGTTAGAGGTAAACACCGTCAAAACGGACACCATCGCATACAGCAGGAAAAACAGTTTTTTCTTGCTCCCTTTCGCGTGGCGCAGCAGCATAAAGGACAGCTGACGGAAAAAGCCCAACTCGTCCAAATACACGGACAAAAACGTCAGCGACAGAAAAAAGGCAAGAATTTTCAAAGGGTTCATCTCCCCCGAAGCGGTCAGCCCCGCCCAAGCCTCTTTGACGGGCAAAACGCCGCTTAAAAGCAGCAAAACGCCGCCCGCAAACGCGGGCAGCCAGTAAATACTGATCGTGTGACCCTTAATACGCGCGGACGGTTTAAAAAGTATCAACGCAATCAGCCCCGCGCAGGCTGAAAGACATACGATAAGTGAAACTGTCATAACAAACGGAAAGCGTTTCCGCAGAAACGCTTAATTTTTTTCCTTCGACCGCAAAACTACTTTGCAAGATAAAACGCTTAAATAAAAACTAAACTTTAAAAATATCTGCCAAAGAACTTTTTAATCTTCTTCGGCCGCCCCACCTTTACCGATTCGTCCGCGAGGATATGTCGCATATTTTTTTGCGTCCGCCCAAATTCGGCGGCGTAGCCCCGCTCCTCGATCTCCGCCTTCGCGGCGGCATAATCACACGAACGGCTGTCAAGGTTGTGCGCGTCCGTCCCCAGCGCGTGAACGTACCCTTTTTTGAGCATCGCAAACGCCAATGAACGAGTGCGCCGTTCTAAAAACGCGCCGCAATTAACCTGCAATAAACAGCCCATATTGATAAACGCTTGCAGGAATGCGGGCCGTTTTTGCACTTCGGCGTACCGCTCCACGTGCGCCAGCACGGGGGTATAGTCCGTTTCGCGGATAAAATCTTCCAACTTTTGAAGCAAGCGTTCCGTCCATTTCGTCGTGAACGGCAATTCGATCAAAATATATCTCGTGCCTTCAATCGCCAGCTTGCAAACGTCCTCAAACGCCGCCCCGCTGTACCCCTTCAAATGCACCTCTGCCGCCAGCTTGACCGTCAACCCGTCGGGAATCAGGTCTTTGATCGCAGCAAAGGACTCCGCTCTCTTTTGCACGAACTGGTCAGGACTTCTTTTTTTGGCGTAATAATGCGAAGTAAGCAAAACGGTATCCACCCCGTTTGCCTTTTCCGCCTCCATCATCGCCCGCGCCGTTTCCACGTCCTTCGCCCCGTCGTCTATCTCTGGCAGAATATGCGTATGAAAATCGACCATCTTGCCCTCCTTGCGGGCTTCTTAACGAAAACCCGTCTAAATTGATTTTATAAATTCATTTTATAAACCGTACAACCGTCTAGGCTTGCCCGTGTTTTTGCTTTTTTGTCTTAATTTTTCGACTTAAATATAACCTATACTGCGACTTATTTAAAATACTTAACGCCGCTTTCAAAAATCTTCATATCGAAATTCCCTTCGATGTTCTTGTAAAGATTTTCGCCCTTTCTTTCGCTGTGGCCCATCTTCCCGAATACTCTGCCGTCGGGGGAGGTAATCCCTTCAATCGCCCACGTCGAACCGTTGGGGTTGAACGGCGATACCATAGTAGCTGAACCCGAAAGGTCGGCGTACTGCGTTGCCACCTGACCGTTTTGCTTCATCTTTAACAGTTCTTCCATCGGCGCAACGATCTTCCCTTCGCCGTGGGATACGGGTACCTTATATACCTCGCCTACCTTGCACGCCGACAGCCAAGGCGACAGCGTGGAAGCCACGCGAATATCCGTAACGGTAGAAACGTGACGGGAGATGTTGTTGAAGGTCAGCGTAGGAGAATTGTCCGTCATTTCCGTAACGTGACCGTACGGCACTAAGCCCAATTTAATCAACGCCTGGAAGCCGTTGCAAATCCCGATCGCCAACCCGTCGCGCGCGTTAAGCAATTCTTCCACCTGCTCTGCAATATACGGATTACGGAAAGTAGTAGCAATAAATTTACCGCTGCCGTCCGGCTCGTCCCCGCCTGAGAACCCGCCGGGGAAAGCGATGATGTTCGCGCGCTTGATCGCCTTCACGATCGCCTCTACGCTTTCTTCAATATCCGAAGCGGAACGGTTTTTAACAACCACGATTTCCGCTTCCGCACCAGCTAAACGGAACGCGCGCGCCGTATCCAGCTCGCAGTTCGTCCCAGGGAACACGGGAATAAACACTCTGGGTTTCGCCGTCTTTGCGCCAACGCCCGCAAACGGCTTATACAAAGGCGATTTTTCGCCTGCAAAATCGCAATTTTCCGCAACTCCTTGCGCGGGCGCAGTCGTCGCAAATACCCCGTTTAAGGCACCCATGTACGCGTTGACCGCTTTTTCAATGCAAACTTTTTCTGTCCCGCACACAAACGAATCGCCCGTCGCTTCGCCTACAAAATATTTCTTCACGGAACCGCCAAACTTGCTTTCGTCCTTAATCGCTACAACCAAATCGCCGTACCCTTCGGTATATAATTCGTTTGCGCCGTAGGCGAATTTTACCCCCACTTCGTTACCCAATGCCGACTTAATCACCGCCGCGCCAACGCCGCCGTTTTCCACGACGGTCGCAAAGGTAACGTTTCCGCTTGCAACGTTTTCATATACCGCCGCATACACCTTTTTCAACGCCTCAAAATCAGGCACGTGCTGCCCGTCCTTGGGCACGGGGATATGGTACAGCTTTTCGCCGCCCTTTAACACGTTAGTAATCAGCTTGCTCGCCTTAGCGGGCGCCAGCGCAAAGGAAATCAGCGTAGGCGGCACGGAAATATTTTCAAACGTCCCGCTCATACTGTCCTTGCCGCCGATCGCGCCAAGTCCCAACCCCATTTGCGCATATACCGCGCCCAAAAGGGCGGCGGTCGGAACACCCCAAACCTTGGGATCTTTGGTCATTCTTTGGAAGAATTCCTGCAAGGTCAAGCGGATATCCGCATAGTTCGCACCCGTCGAAACCACCTTCGACACCGATCCAACGATAGAATAAATCGCCCCGATAAAGGGGCTGGTTTCCATCAAATACGGTGAATAGCCGTACGCGGAAACGGTACAAACGTCCGTTTCACCGCCACAAATTTTCGCCGCCATCGCCACTGCGGGGGTGCGTTGCGTTTTGCCGCCCCAAGGCATATACACCGTCCGCGCGCCGATTGTCGAATCGAAGGTTTCAGACAAGCCCTTCTTCGCGCAAACGTTCAGATCTGACATCACCTTTTCCGTTTCCGCCGCGAACGAAACCCCCTCTTTTTTATCAAACCAACGGGTTTCCTTGTCGCAAATCTCCGCCGTCGTTTGTTGCTTCACGCCGTTCGTATCCAAAAATTCACGGGCGATATCGACGATAGCTTTGCCCTTTAAATACATTCTCATTCTGCCCGTATCCGTTACCACCGCAACGGGAGTTGCAGACAGATTTTCTTCGGCAGCAAGCGCAATAAACGCCTCCACGTCCTTTTCGGCGATAACCACCGCCATACGTTCTTGCGATTCGGAAATTGCAAGCTCCGTACCGTTCAAGCCGTCGTATTTTTTAGGAACGGAATCCAAATTGATATCCAGCCCGTCCGCCAGCTCGCCAATCGCCACGGACACGCCGCCCGCGCCAAAGTCGTTACATTTCTTAATCTTTCTCGTCGCCTCTTTGTTAAGGAACAAGCGTTGCAGCTTTCTTTCCGTCAGCGCGTTCCCTTTTTGTACTTCCGCGCCGCACGTTTCCACCGAATGCGCGTCGTGCGCCTTAGACGAGCCCGTCGCGCCGCCGCAACCGTCACGCCCCGTTTCGCCGCCCAAAAGGACGATTACGTCGCCCGCCGCGGGCTTTTCACGATAAACCATTTCTTTGCGCGCCCCGCCGACGACAAAGCCCGTTTCCAAACGTTTCGCCTTGTAGCCCTCGTGGTACACTTCGTCAACAATGCCCGTCGCCAAACCGATTTGGTTGCCGTAAGACGAGAAACCCGCCGCCGCACGTTGCGTGATGACCCGTTGAGGAAGCTTGCCTTTTAAGGTATCTTCCAGCTTTTCGCGAGGGTCGGAAGCCCCCGTAACACGCATAGCCTGATATACGTACGTTCTGCCGCTTAACGGATCGCGAATTGCGCCGCCAAGACAGGTCGCCGCGCCGCCAAACGGTTCGATTTCCGTCGGGTGGTTGTGCGTTTCGTTTTTAAACATCACCAAATATTTTTCCGTTTTGCCGTCAATTTCGGCGTCGATACAAATAGAGCAAGCGTTGATCTCGTCGGAAATATCAAGATTGTCCAGCTTGCCGTCCTTTTTCAGCTTCTTCGCCGCAATCGTTGCCAAATCCATAAGGCAGGGATACTTGTCGGGGCGTTTGCCGTTTAATTCCTCATACAAATCCTTATATAAATAATATGCCTTTTCCACCGATTTATTCTCGGAAGAAAGGGTGATTTCTTTCAACTCCGTCGCAAAGGTCGTATGCCGACAGTGATCCGACCAGTACGTATCAATTACTTTCAGCTCCGTTTCCGTCGGGTTTCTGCCCTCTTTGCGGAAATAATCGCGCACGAAAATAAGGTCCGCCACGCTCATTGCAAAGCCCACCGATTTATGGTAGTTTTCCACCTCTTGATCCTGCATTTCGGTAAAGCCTGCCACCTCGCAAACGGGCGCGCCCTCCACCGCGGCATAGGCAAGCGTTTTCGGCTTTTCAAACCCTACCTCTTCACTTTCCACGGGGTTAATGACGTGTTTTTTCACCGCCAAAAGCTGCTCGTCCGACACTCCTTTGACAAGATACACCTTCGCGCACTTGATCAGCGGACGGGATTTTTTCGTCAGCAGCTGAACGCATTGAGCCGCGCTGTCCGCGCGCTGATCGTATTGCCCCGTCAAAAAGCTGACGGCAAACGCCTTGTACCCGTCGGGGATTGCAAGCGTTTCCAAATATACGTTGTCAACGGGCGGCTCGGAAAAAATAGTCCCCAATGCCGCTTTCAACTCCGTTTCGTCAATCCCTTCCACGTCATAACGCAACACGACGCGCAAATCCTCCACGTCAATTTTCAAGAGCGCTTTGATATCCACCGCCTCTTTTTTTGCCTGAACGTTATCCTTCTTTTCCACGAAAATTCTGTAAATCATACCGTCTTTCCTTCCCAAAATTTCTTATTCTCTGCGCTCGTCGCGATATTTCACGCCGATATCCTTTCTATAATACATTCCCTCAAACGAAATTCTTTCCGCGTTGCGGTAAGCCTTTTGCCGAGCCTCTTCCACCGTTTTTCCTTTGGCGCAAACGCCCAAAACTCTGCCGCCGCTCGTCACCGTCTTTCCGTCCTTTTTCGCCGTACCTGCATGGCAAAGGATAACGTCCTCGTCCAAATCGCCAACGGTGATCTCCTTTCCCTTTTCGTACGCTTCGGGATACCCGCCGCTGGCAAGCACCAAGCATACACACGCGCCGTCCTCCCATTCGATCTTGACATCGGCAAGCCGCGCCTCCGTCACAGCCAAAAAGATTTCCATCAAATCCGTTTTCAGCATCGGCAAAATAACCTGCGTTTCAGGATCGCCAAAACGGGAGTTATATTCAATCACCTTATACCCGTCCTTCGTCCGCATCAACCCAAAATACAGCACCCCTTTAAAAGTCCGACCTTCGGCATTCATCGCGTACATGGTAGGCAGCATTATCTTTTCCATCACTTCCTTTGCCGACTTTTCGCCAAAGAAAGGCGCAGGGGAAAACGTCCCCATTCCGCCCGTGTTCAAGCCCTCGTCGTTGTCCTTCGCGCGCTTGTGATCGCAGCTGGTAATCATCGGCACGATCGTCTTGCCGTCCGTAAAGGCAAGGCAGGAAACCTCAGGCCCTTCCAAAAATTCTTCCACGACGATTTTATTCCCCGCCGAACCGAATTTTTTGTCCAGCATCATTTCCTTCACGCCGTCCAACGCCTCTTGCCGAGTTTTGCAAATCAAAACCCCCTTTCCAAGCGCCAGCCCGTCCGCCTTCAACACGACGGGAATTTCACAAGCTTCGACGTACTTTAACGCAACTTCGTAATTGTCAAACGTTTCGTACTGCGCGGTAGGGATCGAATATTTTTTCATCAGCTCCTTGGAAAAAGCCTTACTCGCCTCGATTATCGCCGCGTTTTTACGCGGCCCGAACGCACGGTGCCCGCGGCTTTCCAGCTCGTCCACCAACCCCAAAGCCAACGGGTCGTCGGGGGTGACGACGGTATAATCGACGTCCGCGTGCGCGTCCACCCAATCTCCAACCGCCTTTATATCGCAATAATCGACGTTGACAAGCTCTGCCAGCTCGCCAATCCCCGCGTTTCCTTTCATCGCATAAATTTTATTCACCATGGGCGATTTTTTCAACGCCTGCACAACGGCGTGTTCTCTGCCGCCGTTCCCGATAACCAAAACGTTCATCTATCTCTCCTCTTTTTCTTCCTTAATCCGTCAAAAGAATAACCTTTCGGCCCTCTTTTTGCACCTTCCCTTCGCAAAGAAGCTTTACGCACAAAGGCAGCATTTCGTGTTCCACCTTCAAAATTTTCGCCTGCAAGCTTTCGGGCGTATCGCTAGAATCCACCGTCACGGAACGTTGCATAATGATCGCGCCGCCATCCACCTCCGCAGAAACGAAATGCACCGTCGCGCCGCTGACCTTGACGCCGTAATTAATCGCCGCTTCATGCACCTTTAAGCCGTAAAATCCCTTACCGCAAAAGGAAGGAATCAACGAGGGATGAATGTTGACAATCTTATCCTCAAACGCCTCGATAAACTCTGCGGGAATAATCAAAAGCCAGCCCGCCAATACGATCAAATCAATCCCCTCGCGGTGAAATTTCTCCGTCAACGCGCGGTAAAAATCCGCTTTGTCGGGATATTCGTTTTTATCGTAAACAATAGGCTCAATCCCCGCCCTTTTCGCGCGGTCGATCGCCCCAATCCCCGATTTTGAAGC
>JAZKXM010000014.1:0-13072 GCA_045611585.1 Candidatus Scatosoma sp.
AGAAAATATGGCAAGATACATTATCTGTCCCAGATGCGAATTGAATTTCATCGACGCGGACGAACAGGAATTTTGCGAGGTTTGTATCAAAGAATTAAGCGGAGAATCCACCTTCGCCGACGATTTTGAAAAGGAAACGGAGGAGGAAACGGAGCTTTGCCCGATTTGCGGAGAAAATTATATGCGGGCGGGCGAAAAGATGTGCGAAGAGTGCAAACAAAAATCCGAATACGAGGATGAGCCGAGCGACGAGGTGGAAAACGACGACGAATGGATGAAGTACGTCGATGACGACGACGCTGACGACGATTTGGATATTCCTATGGACGAAGCGGACTTTGACGACGACGCCGACGAAGAGGAGGAAGAGGAAGAAGTAGGCAAAGAGGACGATTTCGAGTACGTCAGCGCGGATGATTATTATGATTTTGACGACGATGACGACGAGGATGACGATGACGACGAGGATTTTTAATCGGTCCTTCGAAAAGTAAAAAATAAAACCGACGGATATTGTTTTCCGTCGGTTTTTTTTGCAAGAAACGCTTACAGATCGTCCGCGTCCTGCATGGGTTTTTCCCCTTTTTGCGGGGTGCCCGTATAGCTGCCGTTAAAGTCCGTTTTCGATCTCATATCCGTCAGCTTCAACGCTTTTTTGGTGGGCTCGGGCGTGCCTTTTTTGCGCTCTTTACTCATTGTCGCCTTGGTAGCGATTGTTGCAGTCTTCGGGCTTATTCATGCCGTTGTTTTTGCTCTTGGACGAGCAGTTTTTGCCGCAGTTGTTCATTTTGTTCTTGTTTTGATTTTTTTGATTTTTCATAATTTTTTTTCCTCCTTATTGATAATGAAAAATTGTTTTGAAAGCGGTGATTAGAAGGGGTCACCGTTTAAACTTTCCGTTATTCTCTCACGCCCTCGAAGGGAAGGTGCAGATCGACGTATCCCTGTTCTGCTTTACAAAGGGGACAAATCTTCCACGCCTCCGTTCCGACGTGCATATAACCGCATTCGCTACAAATCCAAAGAAGGGGCGTTTCGCACCGATAAAGAGTTCCGTTTTTCACCGCGTCGTGCAGATAGGTAAATATTGCGCGATGCTGGCTTTCGACCTCGGCGATCATCTTGTACAGAGCCGCCACCTCTTTAAAGCCCTCTTTTTCTGCCGTTAAGGCAAAGGACGGATAAATATCCTCCGATTCGTCTTTCTCGTCGTTAGCGGCAAATTTCAGGCTTTCAGCAAGCGTTCCCATATGAAAGGGATAGCCTGCGTCCTCTA
Organism: Candidatus Scatosoma sp.; assembly: GCA_045611585.1. Taxonomy (GTDB): domain Bacteria; phylum Bacillota; class Clostridia; order Christensenellales; family Borkfalkiaceae; genus Scatosoma. The sequence goes on from JAZKXM010000014.1 coordinate 1,277, forward strand.
AATTGACGTTATCTTTGCTGCCGCCCAGCCGAACCAAATGATTAAAAAATTGAGTCGCGTGGACAGTTTCGTTTTTGGCGATAGTGCGGATAGCGTCCGCCAACGTTTTCAGCTTTTCTTGCGTCGCCAGCTTGGCGATCATTTGATAGCGCATCCCCGCCTGACATTCGCCTGCGAAGCTGCGCGCTAAGTTTTTAAAGGTTTCCGTTTTTTCAAATTGCATAAAATCCTCCCAAGGCACCGCCTTCAAGGGTTATTTTGCGTAAAAACAGTTGCCCTATGCGGCAAAAACGCTGTAAAAGTATGGAAAAACCGTCAAAATCGCTTGCCTTTCCGCGCTTTGGAGAGTACAATAATAGGGTGACGAAAAGAAGAACTTTTTTGGAAAAAGGAAGGTAAAAATATGTTTCATATCGTTTTGGTAGAGCCTGAAATTCCGCAAAATGCAGGGAATATCGCGCGCACGTGCGCGGCGACGGGAACGGCGCTGCACATGATCCGTCCGCTGGGGTTTGAGGTGACGGATAAATATTTGAAAAGGGCGGGGCTGGATTATTGGAACTTGGTGGATATATCCTATTACGACAGCTTTTCCCAGCTGAAAGAAAAGTATCCTGACGGGCGGTTTTTCTATTTTACGACGAAGGGGCGGCACAGACACAGCGACGTGCGCTTTCAGGACGGCGATTTTTTGGTGTTCGGCAAGGAAACGAAAGGATTGCCCGAAGAACTGTTGATGCAAAACGAGGAAACCTGCCTGCGTATCCCTATGCGCGCGCAGGCGCGGAGTTTAAATCTTGGAAACTCCGTTGCGCTTGCCTTGTACGAGGCGTTGCGACAAACGGATTACGAGGGCTTACAGGAAGAAGGCGAGCTGCACAATCACCGTTGGGCGGACGTAAAATAACCCGAGTTTTGAGGGCGGCGGCTGTGGCGTTGGCTGTAACCGGTCCCGTAACTGTCCGTGGCGGCTGCGGCTTTTGCCGTCTTTTACACCGTTTATTTTTTCCCGAAAGGGCGTATAAAATCACAAAATACTGTCAATAACTTCCGTGTCTAAAAAGCGGAGGTTATTTTTTTATGAAAAAACTTTGTATAATTTTTTTGTTGTCAATCATAATAATTTTAACGGCAGTCGGGTCCGTCGGGGAGGCGGGCGGCGGGAAAAGCGCGCAAACGGAATATTTGCGAATGCACGTGAGGGCGAACTCTGACGAGAAGGGAGATCAAGCGGTGAAATATATGGTTAGGGACGCGCTTGTGCAGTATTTGACTCCTATCGTTGCGGAATGTACCTCGCGGGAGGTTGCCGAGCGGGCGATTCGTGCGCACACAAAGCAGTTGGCGAACGAGGCGGAACGGGTGTTGCGCTTGCAAGGGTTTTCTTACGGTGCAAGCGCGGAGGTGAAGTGGGAGGTTTTTCCCACCCGCGTTTACGACGGGTACGTTTTGGAAGCGGGGGAATATCTCTCCCTGATTGTGCTGTTAGGGGAAGGCGCGGGGGCGAACTGGTGGTGCGTAGTGTATCCGCCTTTGTGTTTTGCGGCACCATCGGGTGGAAATGTAAAGTATAAAAGCAAAATATTAGAGGTGATTGAATGCTGGAAAAAGAAAGGGCGCGATAAGCGGAAAAGCGGGGGTTGATTTTTATTTGGCGGGGGCAGGTATGCGTTGAAATGGCTACATAGGAGGAATGTCAATGAAAAAATCAGTTAAAAAAATCGTAATGGCGTTGGCGTTGACGGGCGTATGTCTAACGTCTGCCGTTGCGCTTGGCGTGCATAACGAAAGCAAGGGGGGCAGCTTATTGCAGGCGAATACGTCGGTTAGTGTAGACGTAGGCGGCGCAGGAAAGATTAAATGGAAGCCGGGGAAAAGACCTCAGCCGATTCCCCGTCAGCCGGAAACTTCGGAGAAGAAAGACGCGCTGCAACCCACCGCATTTACCGCGGCTATTTTAAAGCAGGGCGCAAGCGGCAGCGAAGTGAAAGAGGTGCAAAGCCGCTTAAAGAAATGGGGCTATTATACGGGCGCGGTGGACGGAGTGTTCGGCGCGGGGACCCGTAAGGCGGTAATCGCCTTCCAAAAAAAGAACGGCTTGACAGCGGACGGGGTCGTCGGCAAAGCCACCTATCAGGCGTTGGGAATAAACTCCTCTTATAACGTCCTCGTTGGGCAGGGCGGTACGGGGTATTCTGATTCCGATTTATATTTGTTGGCGCGGACAATCCATGCGGAGGGGCGCGGCGAACCCTATACGGGTCAGGTTGCCATCGGCGCGGTGATTATGAACAGAGTGCGCAGCGGGCAATTCCCTAACACGATCGCGGGCGTAGTGTATCAAAAGCACGCGTTTACGGCGGTGTCGGACGGGCAGATCAATTTGACCCCCAACGAAACGGCGATGAGGGCGGCGCGGGACGCTATGAACGGCTGGGACCCGACGGGCGGCGCGTTGTATTATTATAACCCCGCCGTGGCGACTAGCGCGTGGATCTTTGATCGGCAGACGGTGACGGTGATCGGTAAGCACGTCTTTGCTATATAAGTAGGAGGGGGAAAGTATGAAAAAGAAAACGGAAATTGCAGAAAATATGTCGTCTGGCGCGGAAAAGGTAGAACGGATTGAAAAAGAAAATTCGAAAAATTCCGCGGTGAAAGCTCCGTCCGCAAAAGCGGAACAAAAGCCCGTTGAACGGAAAAAGGCGGGGGCAGGTACGTCTTCAAACAAAAAAGAAGGGGAGAAAAAGCCCGCTTTGCAGTTCAAGGCGAAGGGGGAGGAGTTGGCGAAAAAGGAAAGCGAAAAAGCCAAACGCCGCGTAGAGCTTGCTCTTGAAAAGAAGCAGGCAAAGGAAGAAAAGGCGGCGCAGGCGAAGAAACGTCGTGAAGCACAAAAGGCGGAGCGGCAAAAACGCCGTGAGGTCCGTAAAGAGGCGGCTTTAAAGAGAAAAAAGCAGCTGCAGGAAGAATTGGCGGCGCTTGAACAGCAGCTTGCAAAACGGCGCGAACAGCGGAAAGAGGCTCGGGTACAGAGAAAGGCTGCTAAGCAAGAAGCGAAAAACGAGGCGAAAAAAGAAAGAAAGCCCTCCCGTAAAAAACGGACGAAAAAGGCGCGGGGAGAACGCCGCAACGCTTCTTACGGCGGTTGGTTGGCGGCGGTAATCGCGCTGGGTGCGGTAACGCTTGGTTTGACGGCGGTGGTGACGGTCGGCGCGGTGGATATGGCGGCGATGAACCGAGGCATGATGGCGGGGCATAGAGGGACTATGTACGAGTTTGTCGGCGTGATGGAAAACGTAGATGAGGACCTTGACAGAGTGCGGCTTTCTAATTCGGCTGCACAGCAGGATAGAATTTTGACCGATCTTTTGGTGCAGGCGCGGATTGCGGAAATCGACCTTGAAAAATTGCCTATCGACGGTCAAGCGGATAAAAATTTGACTGCCTTTATCAACAAAACGGCGCGCACGGCGGAGGCGATGCTTGCCAAGCTGCGTAACGGCGAAAAGCTGTCGGCGGAGGATATTGCGCGCTTGGAGGCGTTGTATCAAAGAGCGCATACCGTTCGCGGCGATCTTGACCGTTTGTCTGCCGATATGACGGACGGGGACGTTAAAAACTTCTTGAAGGGCGCGAAAAATCGCTTGACGGACACTCTGGAAACGATTGAAAACGCGACGATCCCCGAAAACGTGCAAAATTTTGGCGAAAAGATTGGCAACGATATGGAAAAAGCCAAAGACAAGATCGGCGACGATATGGAAAAAGCCAAAGACAAGATCGGCGACAAAATGCAGGATTTGAAGGACAAAATTATGCCCACCTACGGCGAAAACGTCAGCCGCACCACCCCTAACGAGGAAGAAAAGGGAATGAAACTGGCGGCGGAAGAGGCAAAAGAACGTTTGCGCACTTATTTTACCGATTTTTCGGTGCGTGAGGTGGATTTTGCAGGGGAAACCATTTCGCGAGGCGAGCCGACTTACAATTTTATCCTTACGGATAAGGACGGAGTGCAAATCTTTGCGCAGGTTGCCGAAGCGGACGGCCGCTTGGTGAAATTCGATTATTATAGAGATTGTTCCACGCAGAATTTTGACCGTGAAAACGCCCGTCGTATCGCGGAGGAGTTTTTGGATAAGCTCGGTTACGAAGGAATGACGGCGGTGCGCGCGTTTGAAAGCCTTGCAACGGCAGACTTTCTGTTCGTTCGCGAGGACAACGGAGTGCTGTATTATCCCCAACAAATCCGCGTGAAAGTATGCGAAGAAAGAGGGGTCGTTTCGGGCTTTGACGCAAGCAAATATATGAAAAACGAGGGGGGCAGGGTTGAGATGAACGCCCTTATCAGCAAAGAAACCGCGCAAGAAAAGCTCAGCGATAAGCTGATCGTTAATTACGGCACGGCGTGCGTGATCGAGGTGAAGGGACGTCCCGTGGCGGCGTACGAATTCACCTGCAACTACGACGGCAACACCTATCTTGTGTATATCAACGCAAAAACGGGGGAAGAAATCAGCATTTACAACGCCGAAAATCTCGACTTGTAAAGGATAGCGATAAAAATTTGTTATCAATACGAAACAAACGAAACTAAAAAAAGCGGACGGAGAGGAAAATTTCTTCGTCCGCTTTTTATTTATTTTTTCTATTATAATAATGTAAAGGAAAGGATAATTTTTTTTTGTCTTTCACAATTCTGCGAAAAAAATTTAAAAAAATTAAAAAAATTTTCAAAAAACCCCCTCAAAACGCTTTACAACTTTATCGCAATAAAGTATAATACATTTACAAAATTAATTTAGCGAGATAAAGCGGTAAAGTGAAAAGGAAACTGCAATCGTTTATAAAAAGGAGTGTATATTATGAAAAAGTTTGGTAAAGTGGCAGGTTTGGCATTGGCGGCAGGTTTGGTTTTTGCAGTCGGTTGCGGTGAAGATGAAAAATTGGCGATTGGCAGCCAATACGTTGTGGCAAGCAGCCAGCTGGACGCGTTGACGAAGCTGGACACCGGTTCGGCGGACGTTGCGGTGATCGACTCGGTTATGGCGGGCTATTACACCTCCACGGGTGATTATGCGACGAAGATGCAGATGGTGGAAGGGCTTGTTTTGGCGGAAGAAGAATACGGCATCGCGGGCAGAAAGGAGGACAAGGCGTTCGTTTCCAAAATCAACGAAGCGTTGATTGCGATCCGTGAAACGGGATATACGGAGGTTGCTACGAAATACGGCTTGACGGCGTCTATGGCGCTGACGGCGCAAACGACTAATCCCTATGCAGACGCGACGGACAACAGCTGGAACGAGATTAAGGAAAGCAAAAAGATCGTTATCGGCTATACGGTGTTCGCGCCCATCGCCTTTGAGCAGGACGACAAATTGACGGGCTTTGACATCGACCTTGCGAATAAAGTTGTCGAATGGCTGAATACCGAAGAAGGGACTTCGATTGAGGTTGAATTCACGGTGATCGACTGGAACTCGAAGGAAACGCTTTTGGAAAACGGCACGATCGACTTGATTTGGAACGGTATGACGATTACGCCCGACCGTGCGGCGAATATGTGTATCTCCGTACCCTATCTTTACAACAAGCAGGTTGCGGTGATTATGAAGGAGGACGCGTCGAAATTCACGTCCAAAGAGAGCATGAAGGACGCGATTATGGTTGCGGAAACGGGCTCGGCAGGGGAAAGCGTGATCAAGGGCAAATAAGCCCTGATCCTTCCGCCTTGCGGGAGAGCCGTGCGCGCGGTGGAAAACGGTAGAAAATTGCCCAAAGGGGCAGAAAGATAGGTTAAAAATCCGCGCAAAAATACGTTTTTTAGGATAGGTAATGGAACTTTTTTTAAAAATTATCAACGAACTGATGGAAGGGTTCGGCAATACGCTTTTGCTGTTTGCCGTAACCCTTATCGTCGCGTTACCGCTGGGGCTTATCTTGGCGTTTGGCGCGATGTCGCGGTTTAAACCGCTGAAATATTTGGTGAACGGAATCGTTTGGGTGGTGCGCGGGACGCCCTTGATGTTGCAGGTTTTGCTGGTCAGCTTTTTGCCGATGGCGTTTAAAATCAAAACGAAAGAGATTGCGGCGTTTTTGGACGTACATATCAATTCGGTACTCTTTATCTTCGTGGCGTTGGCGTTTATCGTCAATTACGCCTGCTATTTTTCGGAAATTTTTCGCGCGGGGATACAATCTATCTCCGTCGGTCAGTACGAGGCGGGACAGGTGCTTGGCTTGACGAGGGGACAGGTGTTCTTTAAGGTAGTGCTGATGCAAGTAATCCGTCGCATTTTGCCGCCGATGAGTAACGAAATTATCACTTTGGTCAAGGATACGGCGCTTGCGCAGGTGCTGGGGGTGATCGACCTTTTAAACGCGGCAAAGCACGCTGTCAATCAATACGTAGTACTGACTCCGTTGATGTACGCGGCGGTGTTCTACCTCATTTTCAACGGCGTTTTGACGTTACTGTTTGGGTGGATCGAGAAAAAACTTTCCTATTATAAGGTGTAAAATGGCGTTTTTAGAAGTAAAAGATATCTATAAAAATTTCGGGGAAACGAAGGTTTTGCAGGGCGTTTCTTTCGAGTTGGAAAAGGGCGAGGTGGTGTCCATTATTGGATCTAGCGGCAACGGCAAGACTACGCTTTTGCGCTGTTTGAACTTTTTGGAAATTGCCGACGGCGGCACGATCACGGTGGATGGAACGCTGATTTTCCCGCCCGAAACGTCCAAAAAAAGAAAAAAACCTTGCAAAAAGCAGCTGACCTTTGGCATGGTTTTTCAAAATTTTAACCTCTTTCCGCAATACAGCGCGCTGAAAAACGTCACGCTGGCGATGGACGTGCAGTCGGAGCGGCAGCTGAAAGAGGAAGGAAAAGCCTTTTTTGAACGCAAACGGGAAATGAAGGAAAAGCGGGCGGAAAACGAACGGATTGCAAAGGAAATTTTGACCCGAGTAGGGTTGGGAAACAAAATGAACAACTACCCTTGCGAGCTGTCGGGCGGGCAGCAACAGCGCGTCGCGATTGCGCGGGCTTTGGCGCTTTCCCCCGATATTTTGTGCTTTGACGAGCCGACCTCGGCATTAGACCCCGAGCTGACGGGGGAGGTGTTGAAGGTAATTAAGGGGCTTCGCGACGAGGGCAGAACGATGATTATCGTCACGCACGAAATGGAGTTTGCCCGTCACGTTTCGGATAAAATTATTTTTATGGCGGACGGGGTAATTGAGGAGATGGGTACGCCCGCGCAAATCTTTGACGAGCCGACCAGCGAAAAGACGAAGGCGTTTTTTGCAAAAGCGACGGAGGGGGATAAGGAAAATGACGTTAAAAAATTATAAACCTATGCTGAAAGAACTGTATTCCGAATTGATAAAGCTGGAAACGGAAGAAGAAGCGGCAAAATTTTTAGACGACCTTTGCACGGTGAAGGAGTTGGAGGCAATGAGCCAGCGCGTGCAGGCGGCAAAAATGCTGTTGGACGGCAAAACGTATAACGAAATTATTGAGGAAACGGAAATTTCCTCGGCGACCCTTGCCCGCGTATCCAAATGCGTGCGCTACGGCGACGGCGGGTACGAGGGCATACTGAAAAAACGTCCGTGATTGAGAAATATTAAAGTTTCATAAGAAAGTCAAAAAATCAATACTTTTTGTCAAACGAACCTATTGCACGTTCCTTTTCGGTTTGGTATAATATACGAAAAATAAAACGGATTTACCGAAAAAAACGTGTAAAAAGTGAGGCTGAAATGACGGGTAAAGTGAAGAAATGGATAGCGGGCGCATTAAGCGGATTTACCGTAATGGCGGTGGGGGCGCCGATGGGCGGCTGCGCCGACAAAGCGGAAAGTAAAAGCGAAAACGCTTTTTATTTACTGGGAAACGTCGTGGACGGGCAAATGATGGGGTTGGTGGTGCAAACCAAAACGAAAACCATTGTGATTGACGGCGGTGCGACGGGGGCGGCGGATCAGCTGATTGAATTTTTAGAAGAAGAAGCGAATATGCACGTGGACGCTTGGTTTTTCACTCATCCGCATCACGACCATATCGGCGCGTTTTATACGCTGTTTAATCCGTTCAGCGAATATCCAAAGGTTACGATAGACAAAATTTATCATCATTTTCCGTCCCAAGAAATGTTGCAGGAATACGGCTATCGTAACGCCAACGAAGCGAGTATGTGGACGGTGATGTACGACTTATTCGACGGGGATTTTGCCGAAAAAACGCAAGTGATAGAGCAAGGCGACGAGTTTGTGTTCGACGGCGTAACGCTTTCCGTTTTACGGGTATTCAATCCTGAAATTACGACGAACTTCGTCAATAACAGCTCGGCGGCGTTCCGTATCGAAAGCGAAAAAGCCAGCTTTTTAATTCTTGGCGACCTTGGCACGCAGGGCGGGGACGAGTTGAAGGAAATTTGTCCTTTGGAAAAATTGCAAGCGGATTATACGCAAATGGCGCATCACGGTCAAGGCGGATGTAGTCAAGAATTTTACGAATATATCCAGCCGAAAAAGTGTATTTGGCCCACGCCCGACTGGCTGTGGCGGAACGACGACGGCGGCGGTTTTGATACGGGTCCTTGGGAAACGGTGCGCACCCGTGAGTGGATGCAAAAAATCGGCGTTACCAAAAATTACGTTGCCAAAGACGGAACGCAAAAAATTGAATTTTAAAAATACGAAAAACGCACCGAAAGCAAATTTAGCTTTCGGTGCGTTTTTTCATAGATAGCTTGTCGTTATACGATTTTTATTTTAAAGATTGTAAGCGTTCGGTCAAATCAATCGTTTTGCCCGTTTCGATACTTTCGTTGCCTGCTACGCCTATCATTGCGGAAGAAAATCCCGCATAGCTGTCCGCGCATTGATGTAAAACGTCCTCATCTTTGCCCTCGCCAAGCAGCAACATTTTAATCAGTTTTTCATCCGAACCGCCGTGCGTACCTTGCAGCTTTTTCACCACAACTTTTTCTTTCGTTCCGTCTGTGTATTCAATGAAAATTTCACGGAAGTCCATATCGCGGCTTTGTTCGCTGCTACCACGGTCAATTTCCAACACACCGTTTTCGCAAATGAATTTCATTCGGCTGCCCTCGTAAGTAGCAAAACAGTTCAGCGTATAGGAAAGAATTGCGCCGCCTGCGTATTGCACGGAAACGGAGAAATTATCCAAAATATCCGTGCTGGGCTCGAAAGCGCACGTGTCGCGCACGTATCCGTCCTCGTGTTCGGCATTGAAATACAATTCTTCGTCCTCCGCGCCCGTTTGGGAAAGGGCATAACTTTCGCAGGTTGTATCCTTACATTCTCGGCAACAGCGCGCCATATAGCGGTCTTTATTTCCGAAATATACTCGATTGCCGACGGCGGAAACAAGCTTGGGTTCGTCCTCTAAAAACCAGTTGATAATATCGAAATGGTGAGTGCTCTTATGCAAAAGCATACCTTGCGAATTTTTCATATACCGATGCCAACGGCGGAAATAGTCCGCACCGTGGTTGCGGTCTAAATAGTGGTTGTAAGCAATATGATGGATTTTACCAAGTTTGCCCTCCGCAAAAATTTGCTTGATACGGAAGAACACGGGGTCGAAACGCATATTGAAAGTAACGGCGACGTTCTTTCCGCTTTTGCGTTCGGCTTCGCGAATGGCAAGGCAACGCTCGTAAGTGTTGGTTACGGGCTTTTCGCTGATGACGTCATAACCTTTTTCCAACGCGCGCACGATATATTCGTGGTGGAAAAGGTCGGAAGTGGTAACCACTACGGCGTCCGGTTTTTCTGTGTCTAACATTACGTCGAAATCGTCGTAAATGTTCAACCCGTCCCCGATTTTCTTTTTAAAAACCTCGCAACGGGTACGGTTGGGGTCGTAAATGCCCACCGTTTCCGCTTGATCGCTCATCAAATTTAACATATTATCCACAAACAGGGTATAGCAACGGAAGCTTGCCCCTACGATAACGTATCTTTTTTTCATTGTTCTTTCCTCTTTTAATTATATTTTTCAATCAATTCGGGGGTGAGCATAGCCGCCGAATCCGCGTCGCAGTACAAATAGAAATCCTCGTGCGTTTTCAGCAGCGTAGCGGGAACTTCGTTTGTCAAATCGTTTGCAAGAGTGTCATAGATCGCCTGCGCCTTGACCTTATACGGTACGACGGAAATGACGTGTTTGCATTGCATAATTCGGTCGCACGTCATCGAAATTGCCTGTTTAAAGCATTCTTCACGGTTGCGGAACCAGCCTTCGCCGATTTGTTGATCGAGGCAGCGTTCAGCAAGCGTAACCACTTTATACGCCCGCTTATCCGCAAAATCGGCAGGGGGGTCGTTGAAGGCGATATGCGCGTTTTCGCCGATACCGATCAAGCCCACGTCAACGGGGCGTTCGTCCAACAAAGCGGTCAATTCGGCAATCGTTTCGTCGGGGTCTTTTTTGCCGTCGATCAGGTGATATTTGTAAGGGTGAACCTTGTCGATAAACCGCTCCTTTAAGTAGTGAAAAAAGCTGGCTGGATGGTCGTTTGCGATACCCACGTATTCGTCCAAGTGGAACATCTCTACCTTTGACCAATCGACGGGCAGCTTTACAATCTCGTCAAAAAACGGGAACTGCGACGCTCCTGTCGAAAGCAAAATTCTTGCCGTGCCGTTTTTTTCGATCGCTTCGGCGATCAGCTTTTCCGTCAGCTGGGCGGATTGCTTGCCCAACTCTTCTTTTGTGTTGCAAACAATAAGTTTCATTTTATAAATTCTCCTTTAAAAATAACTTTTTCAATATTTAACGCGGAGTCGGTCAGTACCAAGTCCGCTCGTTTACCTATTTCTATACGCCCGCGGTCGGTAAAGCCCATCACCTTGGCAGGGGTTGCCGACGCCATTTTGCTGACGTCTATAAGGCTGACGCCCGCACCGTACATTGTTTTAACCAGTCTATCCGTCGTCGCTACGCTGCCCGCAAAGCTTTGTCTGTCGAGGAGTTTTGCAACTCCGTCCTCGACGATAACGGGGATTCCGTCGTCAAGCCGACCCAACGTCGATTGCGTACCGTCGGGCAAACCGCTCGCCCGCATAGCGTCGGTAACGAGACAAATTTTGTCCGCTCCTTTAATTTTATAGATCAAGCGCAAGAAATCGTTGGGAAGGTGCCTTCCGTCTGCGATAATTTCCACAAACAAGCCGTCGCAATAATAGCCCGCCTCTATCGCGCCCGCAACGCGAAAGGCGTTTTTTCTAACTACGCCCGACATTCCCGAATAAAAATGAGTCAACAGCGAATACCCGTTTTCGTAAGCGGTCAGCGTCGTTTGAAAATCCGCGTCCGTATGCGCCACCGACATCACCAAGCCGCGACGAGCGCCTTCCTTGCCGAGCTCCATTCCGTTTTCCAGCTCTGGCGCGGCGCTGATTCGTTTGATGAAGGGGAAATTTTCCAAAAGCTCCGTCAGCTTTGCAACGGAGGGAAGGTCCATTTTTTCGGTCGGTTGTGCGCCGCATTGTGCGGGGGACAGCCAAGGACCCTCCAAATGCACCCCCTCCATCGTCAAAAGGTCGCCGCGATCGTGCAATTTTTTGTATTCGGTCAAAGCGCTTTCAAGAGAGTGCCATCCGTCCGTCATTGTGGTCGGAATCAAGGTCGTCGTGCCGTGTTGAAGGTGAAACTGTGCAATTTTTTTCATTTCCGCCGCGGACGAATCCATAAAATCCAGCCCCATTCCGCCGTGACAATGCAGGTCGATAAAACCCGCCATGGCAAACGCGCCGTTCCC
>JAZKXM010000015.1:0-3707 GCA_045611585.1 Candidatus Scatosoma sp.
CGGCTTCGCCCACCGTACAAGAGGGCGGCAAATGTCAGTTTGTTTTGGTGGTTTATAAAAAAAGCCGTAGTGTTTTTTCCAAGACGCTACGGCTGTATTTTTTGTAAAAATTTATTCCTTACGCACGTACGCGCATACGCGTATATGCGCACACATTATTAAAAGGTGAAAAACCATATCTATAAGGAGAAAAGGATATGTCAATGTATAAGAAAGTAGATACCTCTTTAAAGTTCGTGGAAAGGGAAAAGAAGATTGTCGAATACTGGAACGAAAACAAGGTTTTCGAAGAAAGTATGAAAACGCGCGAGGGCGGGGAAGAATTTTCCTTCTACGACGGCCCCCCGACGGCAAACGGAAAACCGCATATCGGGCATATTTTGACCCGCGTTATGAAGGACATTGTTCCCCGTTACAAGACGATGAAGGGCTGCCACGTTTTGAGAAAGGCGGGCTGGGATACGCACGGTTTGCCTGTCGAATTGGAGGTGGAAAAGCAACTCGGTTTCGAACACAAAACGCAAATCGAAGGATACGGGATTGAGCCGTTTATTCAAAAATGTAAAGAATCCGTTTGGAAATATTCTAACGAATGGAAAAAGATGTCCGATCGAGTTGGCTATTGGTGCGACATGGACGAGCCGTACGTTACCTATCACGACGATTATATCGAATCGGAGTGGTGGGCGATCAAAAAGATTGCTGATAAGGGCTTGCTGTATAAGGGGCATAAGATCGTGCCCTATTGCCCTCGTTGCGGGACGGCGCTTTCCTCCCACGAGGTAGCGCAGGGCTATAAAGAAGTCAAACAGCAAACGGCATTTGTAAAATTCAAGGTGGTCGGTCAAGAAAACACCTATATCCTCGCATGGACGACGACGCCTTGGACGTTGCCCTCTAACGTTGCGCTCTGTATGAACTCCGCGTTTGATTACGTAGAGGTGCAAATGGAGGAGAGCGGGGAAAAATATATCCTCGCGGAAGGGCTGCTTAAAAACGTGCTTGGGGAAGAAGGGTACACCGTTCTGTCCGTGAAAAAGGGTACCGAATACGAATATACCGAATACGAGCCTTTATACCCCTTCGGCAAGCAAAAATTCGGCTTTAAGGAAAAGGCGTATTACGTCACGAACGACGAATACGTAACTCTTTCCGACGGTACGGGCGTCGTTCATATCGCGCCTGCGTTCGGTGAGGACGACTATAAGGTGGGTAAACGGTACGGCTTGCCCGTTGTACAGCTGATCAACGAGGAGGGGAAATTCCCCGAAGGTTGCGGACAGTTTACGGGGGTAGGCGCGCAAGCAGCCGATCCGTCCGTCGTGAAAGATTTGAAGGAACGGGGTCTGCTGTTAAAGACGTTGGACGTTATGCACAGCTATCCCTTCTGCTGGCGCTGTGATACGCCGCTCATCTATTACGCGCGGTCCAGCTGGTTTATTAAGGTTACGGCGGTCAAGGACCGCTTGATCGAAGCAAACCGTTCGGTCAACTGGATGCCCGACACCATCAAGGAAGGGCGTATGGGCAACTTCCTTGAAAACGTAATTGATTGGGGCTTGTCCCGCGATCGGTATTGGGGGACGCCTTTGCCCGTTTGGGTTTGTCCCGATTGCGGCGAGATCGAGGTTATCGGCTCTCGCGAGGAGTTGGCGCAAAAATGCGGCTGTAAAAAGGATATCGAATTGCACCGCCCGTACCTTGACGAGTTGACCTGCACCTGCCAAAAATGCGGCGGCAAAATGAGCCGCACGCCCGAGGTTATCGACTGCTGGTTCGATTCGGGGTCGATGCCTTTTGCGCAGTATCATTATCCGTTTGAAAATAAAGAGTTATTTGAACAGACCTTCCCTGCCGATTTCATTTCGGAGGCGGTCGATCAGACGCGCGGCTGGTTCTATACGCTGCTGGTTATTTCGACGTTGCTGTTCGATAAAGCACCCTTTAAAAACTGTATCGTTTTGGGGCACGTCAACGACAAAAACGGCGTGAAGATGAGTAAGCACAAAGGCAACGTCGTCGATCCTTGGTCCGTTTTGGATAAGCAAGGGGCGGACGCCGTAAGATGGTATTTCTACACTTCGTCCGCACCGTGGTTGCCTTCCCGTTTCTATCCCGAGGCGGTCAGCGAAGCGCAAAGAAAGTATATGGGTACGCTTTGGAATACCTATGCGTTCTTCTGTCTGTACGCAGACGTGGACGGCTATAACCCTGCCGACTACGATTTGAAGAAATGCAAGCTTTCGTTGATGGATAAATGGATTTTGTCCAAGCTGAACACCTTGATCGAAACGGTAGATAAGCAGTTAGCTGTCTATAACATTACGGACAGCGCGCGTGCGTTGCAGGATTTTTCGGATATTCTGTCCAACTGGTACGTTCGCCGCGGTAGAGATCGCTATTGGGGCAGCGAAATGACGGAGGACAAGGCGGCGGGTTACACGACGCTTTGGTACGTTTTGGTGACGTTTGCAAAACTCACCGCGCCTTATACGCCGTTTATTGCCGAGGAGATGTATTTGAACCTTGTTCCCGCATTCTTCGAGGACGCAGAAAAGAGCGTGCATCTTTGTTCCTTCCCCGTTTGCGATCAAACGATGGTGGACGCGCAGCTGGAAAAGGGAATGGACACCGTTTTGGACGTAGTCAACCTTGGCAGAGCGGCGCGTAATACGGGCAACGTGAAAAACCGTCAGCCCCTTTCGGAAATGTACGTCGTTACCGCCCGCGAGGGAGAGTTGGACGACGGCTTGAAAGCGATTGCGCTAGACGAGTTGAATATTAAACAATACAAAACGGCGGCGGACGCAGGCGAATTCATTTTCTATAAGCTGAAACCGCAATTAAAAACGCTTGGTCCTAAATACGGCAAAAAGCTGGGTGTGATCTCTAAATTCTTGGCGACCTGCGACGCGGGTGCTGTTGTAGAGGCGGTCAAGAACGGAGGGGAGTTCCTTCTGCCTGAGGACAACGAAGTGGTTTTGAAGGAAGAGGATTTGCAAATCTTCACCGAAAGCAAGGCGGGGTTCATTTCCGCCAGCGACAATGGTGTGACGGTTGCCCTGAACACTTCCTTGACGGAGGAGCTCATCGACGAAGGGATTGAAAGAGAGCTGGTGTCCAAGATCCAAGCGATGAGAAAGGAGGCGGACTTCTTGATCACCGACCGCATCGCGGTATATTACGTTGCGGAAGGGCGCGTGAAGACGCTGTTGGAAAAGGGTGCGTTTAAAGAGGACGTTTTGGCTCTTTTCGTCAGCGAAGGGGAAGCGGACGGCTTTAAAAAGGACGTGGACGTCAATGGTGAAAAGGTAACGCTTACCATTGTAAAACAGTAACCGAAATAGGAAAACGACAAAAAAATCGGCTATTTTTGATTTTTTCAAAAAAAGTCGATTTTTTTTACAAAAACCCCGAAAAATCGTTTGACTTTCTTTTTTTGTTGTGGTAATATATACAAGCTGTCCCGCGGGAAGCGCCGAAAACAAGTAAAAATTAAACAAATTCCAAAGAAAAATAAATTTTTTTGGAAAAAGTTTGAAAAAATGCTTGACAAAAGGTTTGAGAGTGTGGTATTATGTACAAGCTCTCGCCGCGAGGGGATAGCGAGCCGAGCTGACGTTCGGTAGAAAGCAGATTAAAAATAGAATAAGAAAGAAATGAGATTTTATTTGACAAGCAATGCAAATAGAAAGGTAATTTCCGTT
>JAZKXM010000016.1:0-11098 GCA_045611585.1 Candidatus Scatosoma sp.
TTCCGCCGACGAAAAATGACTGCCCGTCGCCGCCACGATCCGGTCGGCATACCCGCCGTCAATCAGCGTTGCCGCCAACGCGTAGCTTTCCGCTAACGTCGAACACGCGCCATATACCCCCAAAAATGGAAAATCAAAATCCCGCGCGGCAAAGGACGCGGAAATAATTTGGTTAAGCAAATCCCCCGAAATGAATATATCCGTTTGCTCTTCCGTCGCGCCCGCATTTTTGATCGCCTGTCTTGCCGCAAAAGCTAGCATTTTGCACTCCGCTTTTTCGTAGGTGCTTTCACCGAACGTATCGTCGAACAAAGTTTTATCGACGTATTTTCCCACTACCCCCTCACATTCCTTCGGTCCCGCTATTGTTCCCGTTGCAAGGATTCTAGGTTTGTTTTTAAAAAAAATAGTATGCATTTCCCGTCCCTTCGCCCGTTTAAGCGCAATAATACATTTAAAAAAATTATGATACTTTATGAAAAATTATATATTTTTATTATATTATTCTGAAAATATTATAAAAACAAATAGATAAGCCCCACGAGCGTCCCAGCCAAAACGCCGTAAACGATAATCGGCCCTGCTACGATAAACATTTTTGCCGCCAAACCGTAGATATATCCTTCCGTTTTGAACTCCATCGCAGGCGAACAAACGCTGTTGGCAAACCCCGTAATCGGCACGATCGACCCCGCGCCTGCGTTTCGTCCAATTCGGTCATAGACCCCCAAGCCCGTCAAAAGGCAGCCCAAAAAGATCAAAATCACGCTGACCGCGCCCGCAAGTTGATCTCCGTACAGTCCAAACGCGCCCTCTAAAATATATCGCAAAAATTGCCCAAACGTACAAATCAAGCCCCCAACCCCAAACGCGCGAAGACAGTTTTTAAAATGCTTTGTCGGCGGCGCAAACGAATTGACGTACGCCAAATAGTTAGCGTTATAATTTTCTCTATTTTTGCCAGTCATACGCTCTTCCTCCCCGTCTTGCCAATCGGCGCGCTAGGGAAACAGCTCTCCCTCTCGTCCCGAGTTTTCATTTCGTCCTTTTCTTCCCTTCTTTTCATAATTATAGCTTGCGAAACCGCGCAAAATTTTATACAAAAAAACGAACCCTCTTTTTAAGAAGATTCGTTCTTTTATTTTATGTAAGCGCAACTGCGCCAAATTACCCGTCTAACCATCCAACCGTCCATAAACGCCCGTCAAGCAGCCGTCAAGTCATCGTTATACAGCCATCAAACGGGGGCTTATACGTAAAACTCCGCTTTTGTTTCGCGCGAGAATAGCCGAGAAAGAATCCTACGACCGCGCTGGATACAATCCTCGCTATCGTCGCCGTAGCACAGCTCGTAAACGGCATTGGTGAGGGGCAGCTCTACCGAATATTTTTCGCCCAGCTTTTTCATTGCCGCCGCCGTCGGCACACCCTCCGCCAGCTTTTGGAATTTTTCGCCCTTAATCAGCATTTCGCCATAGCCGCGGTTATGAGAATAGGGGCTGAACAACGTCGCCTCATAATCCCCCAAATGCGCCAAGCCGTAAGCAGACAACTCGTTCCCGCCCATCGCCTTGATCAGCCGCGCCACTTCGCGCGCGCCGCGCGCCATCAGCGAGCCTTTCAACGCTACGTAGCCGCAGCCGTCCAAAACGCCTGCTAAAATCCCCATTACGTTTTTCGCCGCCGCGCCAATCTCCGTTCCGATCAAATCCCCGCCGTAGTAAAAACGGATCAGATCGCTTTTAAAATTGTCTGCCAACGTCCTTTTCAGTTGCTCGTTTGCCGAGTCAATCACCATACAGTTGGGGATGCCCTGCGTAAACGCCTGAATATGCCCGGGCCCTACCCAAACGGCAATTTTATCGGACGAAACCCCGCTTTGCACCAGCACTTCGGAAAGGCGACAGCCCGTTTCCACCTCGATTCCTTTCATGCAAAGGACGAAATTTTTATCCGAAACGTCGTATTCCATAATCCGCTTCATAAACCCGCGCAACCCCTGCGAGGAAATGGAAATAATAATCACTTCCGCGCGCGAAACCGCCTCTTTCAGATCGCAAGTCAAACGGATACGTTCGTCCAACGTGACGTATTCGTTCTTCCCCGTTTCCTTTAAAACCTTATACGAATAATCGTCCTCAGGTCCCCACGAATATACGTCGTGTCCCTGATTGCAAAGATACCAAGCGATAAACGAACCCCAACGCCCGCACCCTAAAACGGAAACCTTCATAAAGCTAACTCCTTTTTAAATCTTATTTCTTTCAACGAACGCCCGCGTCAGCGTGACGTCATCCGTGTACTCAATTTCAGACCCCACGGGAATCCCGTGCGCCAACCGAGTGACGGTAACCCCCAAGGGCTTGATTAATTTTGCGATATACATCGCCGTGGCGTCCCCCGAAACGTCGGGATTCGTCGCCACGATCACCTCTTGAACCTCCCCGCTTTGCAAACGGGCAAGCAATTCTTTGATACGAATATCGTTAGGTCCAACCCCCGCCATCGGGTCGATTACCCCGTGTAAAACGTGGTAAACACCTTTAAATTCGTGAAGTTTTTCGATAGCCGCCACGTCACGCGGCTCTTTCACAACGCAAATGACGTCGCTCTTTCTCGCCTTGCACACCGCGCAGGTTTCGTTCTCGGAAAAGTTGCCGCATATCTTACAATAATGCACCTTCCGCTTCGCCCCGACGATTGCGTCAACAAACTCGCGCGCGTCCTCCTCGCTCATGTCGATAATTTTATACGCATAGCGTTGCGCCGTCTTCTTGCCTACCCCCGGCAGCTTAGAAAACTCGTTAATCAGCCTGCCGATCGGCTCGATAAATACTTCCATTTCCTTAAATCATTCCCCCAAGGGCGCCCATATTGCCAAACTTGCCCATTTTTTCTTCATATACCTTATCCGCCTTCGAATACCCGTCGTTGATCGCCGCCATAATGAGGTCTTCCAGCATTTCCACGTCGGTAGGATCGACAATACTTTCGTCCAGCTCGATCCCGTTGATAATCTTTTTGGCGTTCATATACACCACAACCGCCTCGTTCGCCGCCGTGCCAACAATCTCCCAATCGTCCAACAGCTCCGCCGTCTTTTCCATATCCTCTTGCATCTTTTTCGCCTGCAGCATCAGGTTTTGCATTCCGCCGTTGCCGCCTTTAAATCCTGCCATATTTTGATTCTCCTTATCTTGTTTTTATTATTTTGTCGCTTATTTCACTTCAATTTTCGCGTTTGGAAAGCTCTCCTTCAACTGCTGAAACCGTTTTTGCGCCTCGTCGCCCTGCTTTCCCTTCAACCGAACGTCAAACGCACTTTCACCAAGCCCAATCTCCTCAAACGCCTGCTTGATCAGCGCATAATGCTCTTCCTTCTTCAAGGATCGGTACATCGTGTCGCTGGTGGTGTATAAAACGAAAATTCCATCCTCCAATTCATAGTCCAAATCCATACAAATCGTGAATAGCACTCCGTTTCTGCCCGTCTTTCGCAAGGTCCGCAAAAAAGTCCCAAAAATCGCCTTGGCGTCCCCCGTCGCCACACGGGAAATCACCGCCTTCGGCGGAGCAGGATCCAAGCTCGGCGCCGCCTGCGCCGTCCCGTCGGGGGCGAACGCCGCCCTTCCCGTTTCGCGCGTTTTTTCCGCAGCTTTTTCCGCGGCTTTTGCCGTCCGTTCCCGCGAAGAATAGCTGGACTTTTCTTCTACGACGGGCGCATCAAAATACACCCCTTGTTCTTCGGGCGGCTCGTCCATATACGGCACGTATCCGTCGTCATAGCCCTCCGTCGCTTCCTCGCCGTTATCTTCGGTAGCCTCATACCTGGGTGGCTCATTCTCTATTTTTTGCGTAGGAGTTTGCTCTTGCACCGCCGCCGTCGCCGTCACAACTACCCCTTCGGAGAGTTTCTTTTCCAGCTGCGCCATTCGCGAAAGCAAGGACTGAATATCCTGCTCCGTTTGCGGCATACTCGCTTTCAAAATTGCCGTTTCAAACAACACGCGGGGGGAAGTAGAATATTTCAATTCCGGCTCTACCTTCGCGAAAATTTCCGTTGCACGCAAAAGAGTATGCCCATCCGTACCGTCCGCCACCCGTTTAACGACCGCAAACGAATCCTGTGGCAACGCCAGTAGCGTGCGCGCGTTTTTACAGCTTTTCGCCACCGCGCAAGAGTTTAAAAAGTTAAGGATATCCTTCAATAACATTCCTACGCTTTTCCCCGCCGAAAGCAGGCTTTCCGCGCTTTCAAACGCGTCCCCTGCATTCCCTTGCAAAATCCCTTCGCAAAGAGAGGCGATCGCGTCGCTGTCCGCATTCCCCAACACGGACGTCACGTCGTTGTACGTCAATACGTCAGCCGAATAGGAAAGGCAGGTGTCCGCCAAGGAAAGCATATCTCTCACGCTGCCCGCACCCGCGCGCGCAAGCGCGGATATGGCCTCGTCCTCGTACTTTTTGCCTACGCTGTCCAGCACAAACCGCAAGCGGTTTTCCAAATCCTCTTGGGGGATCAGCTTAAAATCGAACCGCATACAGCGGGACAAAATGGTTGCGGGGATCTTGTGCGCCTCCGTCGTCGCCAAAATAAATACGGCGTGCGCGGGCGGTTCCTCCAACGTCTTTAACAAAGCGTTAAACGCCCCCGTTGAAAGCATATGAACCTCGTCCACGATATACACCTTATATTTCCCCGAAACGGGTGGATATTGCACCTTTTCGCGCAGGTCGCGCATTTCCTCAACGCCGTTGTTGGACGCCGCGTCAATTTCCGAAATATCCAAATTGGAAGGATCTTTTAAGGAAAGACACGCCGCGCACTTTCCGCAAGGCGAACCGTTTTTCGGCTTTTCGCAATTAATCGCCGCGGCAAAAATTTTCGCAATACTCGTTTTTCCCGTTCCGCGCGGTCCGCAGAACAAATATGCGTGCCCCACCCTGCCCGTTTGAATTTGATTTTTTAAAACGGTGACGATGTGTTCTTGACGCACCACCTCGTCCAACGCCGTCGGACGAAAGGTGCGGTATAACGCCAAATACGCCATATTCGCCTCCTTATCCCTTCAAGATTTTTTGCAGCTTTTTCTTGCTACGCTGTATCGCGTTATCCACGCTCTTTTCGTCCTTCCCCGTCGCTTCGCAAATCTCCGCGCAGGACATTCCGTCCATATACATTACGGTAATGCGAAACTCGGCGTCGGACAGCTCCTTGCTTATTTTTTGTAAAAATTCGCGACGGTTTTCGCTGTTAATCAGCTCCTCCTCAGGGCTGAACGACGGCTCTTCCCAGTCCTCCGAAATGGCGACGTAATTGTTCAGCGGCACGTTCTTCTTCCTAGCCGACGCCTTCACCGCATCCAAAATTCGCCTTTTGATACAAAGATAGGCAAAATTTTTAAAGCTGGAATATTTTTCGCCAAGCTTATAATCGGCAATCGCCCGACAAAGCCCCATCATTCCTTCCTGAATGAGATCCTCCGTTTCGCCGCCCGCCAAAAAGAAGCCTCTGGCTACGCCGCGCACTACGCCCGTATAACGGCGCAAAATCTCCTCCGTCGCCTGACCGTCCCCTTGCTTTGCAAGCAACACCAGCCCCTCGTCCGAAGTCTTTTTCGCCCCATCGCACCCGACGCGGGTATCTTCCGCCGCGTTGGCGGTTGTCCTTTCTTTTTCTTGCATTTTACGACCCAAGACGGTTTCTTACCACTTCGTACGCCGCAATCCCCAGCGCCACCGAAGCGTTTAACGAATTGACCTTCCCCTGCAAAGGAATGGATAAAATTTTATCGCTCTTTTCCTTCGTCAAGCGTTTCACGCCACTATCCTCACCGCCGACGATCAGCGCAACGTTCCCTTCAAATTTTTCGCGGTAAATATCCTCGCCGCCCGCCTCCAACGCATACACCCAGTACCCGTTTTCTTGCAGCTTTTCTACGGCATGGTTGAGGTTTGCCACCTTCGCCACCTTGATATGCTCCGCCGCGCCAGCGGAAATTCGAATTACGCTTTCCGTCACGGACGCGCTGCCCGACTTTGGAATCACTACCCCGTCCGCGCCCGCGCATTCGGCTACCCTTAAAATGCTGCCCAGGTTATGCACGTCCTCAATCCCGTCGCAAAGCACGATAAAGCCACCTTTTTCGCTCTTTTTGTTTGCGATAAGGTCGTCCAAATCAAAATATTCGTAATCGGTAGTATATGCAATCACCCCTTGATGCCGCTTTGTAGGGCTTTCCTTATCCAAAACCTGCCGATCGACAAACTGTACGCGCACGTTTTTCTTGCGCGCCTCCGCGAAAATAATCGAAAGCGAGCCCTGCGCGCCCTTTTCCAACATAATTTTATCAATCGTCTTGCCCGTTTTTAACAATTCGGCAACAGCGTTTCTACCTTCCGTTTTCATTTCCTTTTTTCCTCTTTTCGTCCGTTTTTATCCTTCGCCAAACCCACGCGTTTATCTTGCGGGCTTATAGGCTTGCGCCGCCTGCACCCCTTGAAAGAAATCCTCTTTTAAATGGGAAAGCAGCTCGTCAATGCGACCTTTTTCGCCAATCGCGTATAAGTACCCCAAAACCGCCTCAAACCCCGTCGAACGGTTATATTCTGCCGCGCTGGCGTTTTTACTTTTCGTGCTTTTTTTCGCGTTGCGGCCACGGCGGTAAATCTCCTCCTCTTCCTCCGTAAACAGCGGCAACAGCTCGTTTAAAAATTCGCTTTGCCCCCGCGCGGAAACGACAGCGGACGCCGCCCGTTGAAAATCGGCGGCTTTTCCTTCCCCCGAAAACACCAGCCGTTCGCGGACGTACAAGGAAAACACCGCGTCCCCGACAAACGCCAACACCACGGGATTTAATTGTTTTGCTTTCTCTTTTGAAAGCACACTGTCCAAGCCGAACATCCTTCCTCCCAACGCGCAATTTAGCATTTTTTATTATAGCATATCCTTCAAAAAATGACAAGCGATTGAAGGGTTTTTTATATTTTCTTCCCTCCCCCAACGACAATTTTTTTGCGCCGCGCCTTATCCCGCCGACAAAAACTCGTTTTTTATAAAAAACGAACCGCCCCACAGGACGGCTTTTTCCTTTCGTTTTCTATTTTTTGCCCCAAAGTATGCCCCGCCTATTAAGTCGGCAAAACGGAAAGCTCCTCCAAATAGGCAAGCACCCCTGCGGCAATCCCCTCCGCTAAACGCTTTTGCCATCCCTCCGTGTTCAGCAGCCGCTCGTCCTCCGCGTTGGACAAAAAACCGCATTCGACGATTACGGACGGGTATTGGGTACACTCTAACATGTAATAATTCCCCGCTGTGGCAGAACGGCTTTTTACCCCCACCGCCGCATAGACAGAGTTCAAATATTGCTGGATCCGCTCGCCAAGCAGCTTGCTTTTGGGCGCGGACGCCAAATAAAAAGCTTGCGCGCCGCGCGTTA
Organism: Candidatus Scatosoma sp.; assembly: GCA_045611585.1. Taxonomy (GTDB): domain Bacteria; phylum Bacillota; class Clostridia; order Christensenellales; family Borkfalkiaceae; genus Scatosoma. The sequence goes on from JAZKXM010000016.1 coordinate 7,440, forward strand.
AAGAGGAAGGATAAAAATTTTGATGGATAGAAATGACCGCCGTCGGTTTTGCCTCCTCGATAATCTGTTTGCGCTTTTGCATATCCCGCTTTTTAAACCCGCGCAACGTCGTATCGTACAAGCCCGCCTCCGTTTTCCTCGTCATAACGACGGAAAAGCCTGCGTCCGTCAAAATCTCCTTTAAACAAAAGGCGATCGAAAGGTTTAAATCCCTTTCCTTCACCCCCGTTTTTCTACCGCTAACGCCGCCGTCTATCCCACCGTGCCCCGCGTCGATAACAATACAATAACAATCCTCCGCCGCAAACACGGGCAAAGAGGATCGCAACGCTCCCACGCAAAGGGAAAACGCCGTTAAAAACATAACTACGACCGCAACGCCTACGGCAAATAAGCTTCTTTTCATAATTTTATTGTATGCCGCACGCGTTTTGTTTATGTCTTTCTTTTTTGAGAGGCAAATTTTTCGTCAACGCATACCTGCCCCTTTCGTTTTGCTTTTTAAGCCTCCTATTTTTTAGGAAAATCATCAATCAATCGACGGTATTCCTCCCCCTTTTTTGCCGCCGCATCCTCCGCCTTGGCGGCAACGGAACCCGCCCGCGCAACAGGCAAGGTCAGCGCGCTCTCCTCCGCCGCCTTCATCAGCTGGCGGTAAATTTCATAAAGGCAAGAGGTCTGCAACCGTTCAAAGCCCAGCTCTGACAAGCGCATAAACGCCTCCGCCGTTTCCACCCCGCGCACCTCGGTAAAGCACGCCGTGCGTCCCGCCGATTTCAGCTGCTCAACCCCCGAAAAATAGGGAACGGAAACGCCCGCGCCACAATCCGCCGCCAAGCGCAACAATCTAAAATTATCGGACAGCTTGTCCTTATCCTCTACCCGAACCAGAACCTGCGCCCGCCTTGCCTTCGCTTTTCGGCACACCCTTTTTATCTCTTTTTTAATCTCACCCCAGCGTTCTTCCCGCATGACCACCCCGTCCAAAACCAACGTCAACGTTTGCGCGCCTGCGCGCAAAACGCATTTCGCCTCGTACAACTTTACCCTGCTCAAAGTTCGCCCGCCCCCGCCTATCGTACAATCAATGGCAACCTTGCTGCCGAACAGCGCACGCTTTGCCGTCAACAAACCGCTCGGCGACACCTTTAACGCCGCCACGCCGTAACGGACAGCCAACGCCGCTTGGGCTTGCAGTTCTTCCACGCTCTTTGCCTCTACGCCGTCCACCACTCCCTTTGCAATAGCGCAAAGCACCTGCTGAATTCGTTTTTGCCGTTTAAAAACGCCGTATTCCTCCGCTTCCTTGACGGACAGCAAAATCCCACTCCCCTCGCCGCTGGGCGGGAAAGCGTTTTTCATTGAAGCAGGTTGTTGCATTTTTGCTTGCGTCGCCTCGTTCGTCGTCAGGGTCATCGGCGTACCGCTCGGTTGAGAAAATTTTTCCATAACCGAAGTATATGACAAAATGGGAATAAATATTCCCCAAATTTACATTTTATGACGGTATTTTTTCTTTATACTGTCCGTATGAATACTCACCTTTTTACCGCGCGCGGTGCGCTTTTCAACTTAAATTCCGTAATTGCAATCAAGGGTTGCGTTTGGCTGATCGTCATTTTCGCCCTCTGCTTTTGCGGAGTACATCTTTTACGCCTTGCCAAAATGGGGTGGGATTCGACGGCACAAAAACAGCAGCGGACGACGGAAACCGCCGACAAGCGGAAAGAACCCGCCCCGCCACCGTCCACGCCGCCCACGCCGCCTGCGCCTCAGCCCGAGCCCGTCTATTTTATCGTCGAGCGCAAGAAAAAACGGGCAAAAAACAGCTATGAACAACCAAAAGAGATTCGCTTTAAATAAAGCCGAATCTCTTTTTCGTTTCGTACCTGCCCCGCCCATTTTTGGTTTTTTATTTTTAAATCGTCCCCAAAAAAGCTTTTAGACGAACCTATTTTTTACTTTTCTAGTTCACCCGATTCGTCGTTGTATCTTTCTAAATTTTCGCCGTCCGCCCACAGCCGTTCCAAATGATAGAAAAGGCGGGTGTCGTCGTTGAAAATATGCACGATTACATCGCCGTAATCAATCACCCCCCATCTGCCGTCGCGCACCCCTTCCGTGCGGGTGGGGTCAATGCCCAACTCTTTTGCGATCAGCTCCTCCACTCGTTCGCCCATAGCGCGGATCTGCGGCGCGTTGCTTGCGCTAGCAAGCACAAAATAATCGCACAGCGCGGTCTTTTCCCGCACGTACAACGCAACGATATCTCTGCCTCTTTTTTCCGAAAGCGCCTTACACGCCGTAAGCGCAATTTGTTTGCTGTTAATCTCCGTCATATCTTTTCTTTCCTTTTTTATATATTTTCTTCTTGATAATATCCCCAAGCCTCTTTCGTCAAACGGTAAATAGGCTTTCCTTTTTTCTCCAAATGCGCAATCGTCCTCTCCAACGCCATACGCAAGCACTCGTCTAAATCCTTACCCGCATAAAATGCCGAACGCAACTCCTCCACGCCCGCAAAATCTCGATCGGGCTCTATCATATCCGCCAAAAAAATCAGCTTTTCCAGCCCCGACATTCCCGCTCTGCCGCTGGTATGGTAACGAATCGCGTTTAAAATCTCCCCATCCGTCACCCCAAAAAACCGTTCCGCAAGATATGCCCCCGAAAATTGATGCACTACGGCGGCAGGCACTCCGCTTTCGCAAACAAAGTCCTTTAACAGCCCCGCCCCTTCCTCTACGCTTTTCGCGCAATCGTGAAAGAGTGCGGCAACCGTCGCCGCTCGCTCGGAAATCCCCAACGAATACGCCCTGCCCGCCGCAACCTCCGCCACGCGCAGGCTGTGCTGACGGCGGGACGGTTTTTCCAGTGCCAACGCCTCTTTCGCAAACGGAACTCGGTAAAGATCTCTTTCAAAAATATATTTTTCCACGTCGGGCGGAGTCAACCCCGATAGAGATTCCCCCGCGGCGGCAAGCACCCGCAGCCTTGTAGAAGACAATTTTTTCCCTTCGTAATCAATAACCTTAAAGGATTTACCAAACGCCCGTTTAAACGCCTTGGCGTCCTCCTTCAACCTCTTTTTTTCTTCCCCGCGCGAACAAACGGCAAGCGTCGCGTCCTCTAAAATGGACTGCGGATTTTTCCAAGTGGGAAAATTGCGCAGCATATCCGTCCCCAGCAAAAAAAACAGCTTACTCTTGGGGTATTTCTCTTTAAAATGCCGACAGGTGAGATAGGTATAGCTGGTCCCACCTTGCGAAATTTCGTAATCGCTAACGACGATTTTTGGTTCGTTTTGAAAGGCTAAACGGCACATTTGCAGGCGGTCCTCATTCGAAGAAAGCACCTTGCCCTGTTTGTGCGGCGGCGTATGCGCCGGCATCACGAACAGCTTGTCCAGCCTAAGCGCGCGCACCGCGTCTCGCGCAAGCATAACGTGTTCGGTATGCACAGGATCAAACGACCCGCCGAATATTGCAATCCTCATGCCTCTTGCGCCTCCTTTTGCGGACAATTTTAAAAAAAATTCCAAACAATTTGCGGACAATTTTTAAACAACCCGCCGTCTATTTTATATTGTAGCATATTTTTTCTTTTTTTTCAAGTTTATCAAGGCAAAAAAGAAGTCGGATCGTAGCCATGTCGTTCTG
>JAZKXM010000017.1:0-4603 GCA_045611585.1 Candidatus Scatosoma sp.
CCTCGTTGACGATGACGTAGCCTACCTCTCTGCCCGTTTCCGCCTTGACCTCTTTCACTAGCTCGGCAATGAAAATTTCGCTTTCCTTGCTTGCCGTGCCGTTCCCGCAAGAGATAACGTCCACCTTATGCTTAGCAATCAAGCCTTTAATGATACGTTTCGATTCCTCAATTTTGGAAAGAGGCGGCGTTGCGAAAACAACCGATTTATCCAACACCTTGCCCGTTCCATCTACCACGCAAATTTTACAACCCGTTCTAAACCCGGGGTCCCAACCAAGAGTGACCTTATCCTTGACGGGCGGCTGCATCAAAAGGGGCTTCAAATTCAGCTCGAACATCTTAATTGCCTGTTCGCTTGCCTCGTCAAACAGCTGCGCGCGCACCTCTCTTTCGACCGAAGGCGCGATCAAGCGGGTATATCCGTCATCTGCCGCCGCTTTGACGATGGCGGAGCTTTCCCCGCCGTCCTTTAAAAAGCCTGCCGCTGCGATTCGCTTTGCAAATTCGTCCTCGACAAGGATAGAAACCTTTAAAAATTCTTCCTTTTCGCCACGGTTGAGCGCAAGAACTCGGTGACTTTTAATTTCGGAAACGGGTTCTTTAAAATCGGCGTACATACCGTACGTTTTTTGGGCGTCCGCGTCCGCCTTGCCCTTTATGTAAGAGGAAACGATTTCGCCGTGTTTAAAGAAGAAATTGCGCAGCTTCTTTCTCGTCGCCGCGTCGTCGGAAATGATTTCCGCAATAATATCCGTCGCGCCCTGTATCGCGCCCTCTATGTTTTCCACTTCGCCGCCAATATATTTTTCGGCTTCCTTTTTCACGTCCAAAGCCTTATCCTGCGCCAAAATAGAGTCCGCCAGCGGCTGTAAACCCTTCGCGATTGCCACCGAAGCGCGAGTTTTTCTCTTTTGCTTGTACGGGCGGTAAATGTCCTCTACCTCCGTCAAAATGGTCGCTTTTTCAAGTGCGGACAAAATTTCTTCCGTCATCTTGCCCTGCCCCTCGATCGCCGCCGCAACCTCTTCCTTGCGTTTTTCCAAGTTGCGAAGATAGGTCAAGCGGTCACACAGCTCACGCAAGACCTGATCGTCACAGCTGCCCGTCATCTCCTTGCGGTAACGCGCGATAAAGGGAATCGTGTTCCCTTCGTCGATCAAAGACACGATATTGCTTGCGTGCGTTTGCGTTAAATTAAATTCCTGCGTGATCGTCTGTAAAATGTTCATTTTTCTACCTTTCTCGTTTTTTATTTTTTAAAGAAGTTAAAAACTCCTTTTTTGCCTTATCTATGCGAAAGCTCTCTTTCGCCTTTTGAATGGCTTTGTCCCGCGTTGCGGCGTCTAAAAGCCCCTCGTTTAACCACTGTACGCCCCTTTCGTAATGCTTTACAAGCACCTCGGCAAGCAGCCACGCCGCCGCCATTTTGACGTAATAGAACTCCGTTTTCGAGCGTTGCAAATACCCCTTAATCACGGGCAGGTATTTTTCCTCGCAATAGTAGGTAAGCAAAGTGACCAAAGCGTATCGTTGATAAAATTCCTTGCCCGTCGAAAACAGCCCTTCTACCTTCGGCAAAAATTCCTCTTTATGCTTTTTGATACAGCTTACTTTAAAAGAATCGCAAAGCGCCCAGTTGTCGATTAGCCTCACACAGCCGTCCAGCCTATTGATAAACTCCTCGTACGGAAGCAGGGAAACGGCGGTAAGCTTGATAAACGTCACCTCGTAATATTCGTCGGGGAAGGAAAGCAGCTCGTCCACGTGTGTAAGGACGGATTTTGCGATTGCTCGCATTACGGGGGTGCGAACCCCTAAAATTTTTGCCGTCGGCGGCAAGATCAGCTTTTTTTGAAACGCCGCAAATTTTTCTTCACTGTGGGGCTGTAACAGCCCTAAAAACTCATCGTAAGTCATCTAACGCGTCCTCCCATATCTTCGCCGAAAAGCGTGGGTTTGCGGGGCTTGTAGAAGGCATTTTATAATAGGGTATCCCTAAATCTGCGTATTCTTTTTCAAACAGCTGATAGGCAAGCGTTCCGTTTAACAAAATCTTCCGTATCTTTGCCACGGACAAAATCTCTTGTAAGTTTGCCACCTTTTCCTCGCGAATGGACGAATCTGCCGATCCGACGATTTTACACTCCGTTACCACGTCCCAAAGGGCGATATGACGGCGGTGCAAAAATTCTTTTTTCCCTTGCGTATCCGCGGGGATTTCTTCCCTGAAAAAGCCGCAGATAAGCCGCCAAAAACGGTTTTGCTTGTTACCGTAATAAAAGGAGATTTCTCGGCTTTTTACGGACGGAAAGCTGCCCAAAATTAGGATTTCGCTGTTTTGATCAAACACGGGCGGAAAGCCCATCTTTACCGTTTGATCGGCAGGTTTCTTTCTCATAACGGCAAGGCTTTCTTCGCCGCGCCCACCAATGAGAGCGCCTTTTTACGTTCGTCAAACATCAGCTGTAACGCCTCGTCCGCGTCTTTTAAGGACAGCGCATTGATCTTGTTGAGTTTTTCCTCAAAATCGAACACCTCGCCCGTATATAAAAGGTGCTTGCCATACAGTAGCATTTGCGCGGCGCTGCTTTCGTTGGAGAAGAACATTCCCGATTTCATTTGCTCTCTACTGCGCAAAAACTCGCTTTCCGTAATTCCCTTTTCGCGAAGCTGGCGCACGACGCCGTTAATTGCCTCATAGGCGTTTGAAAGGTTGTCGGCGTTGACCCCCGCATAGATGATCAAAGAGCCGCATTCTTCAAACGCGGACAGATACGAATACACCGAATACGCCAAGCCCTGCTTTTCGCGCACCTCTTGGAAGAGCCGACTGCTCATATTGCCGCCCAAAACGCCGTTGACCGCGTTGATCGCGTCCGCCAAGGGGTGGTTTCGGTCGGGAATGGGATAGGCGATCCCGATATGCAGTTGCTCGATCGGCTTCTTTTTTAAAACGCTGTTATGCGTAAAGACAATCTTCTTTTCTCTGCGGTCGAACTTCCCTTGCGGCAAATTTCCGAAATAGCTTTCCACCAGCGCTTGCGCGGTGGCAAAATCAATCCCGCCAGCGAAGGAGATGACGATATTTTCGGGGCAGTAGCGGGCTGTTTTATAACGCTGAACGTCCTCCATCGTAAAGCCCTTGACGTTTTTTTGCGTACCTAAAATATTCCTGCCGTAGTTCTCTTTGCCATAAAATGCGCCTGCAAGCAGGTCTAAGCAAAGATCCTCGGGGGTGTCCTCGTTCATAGAAATTTCTTCGCAAATAACCCCCTTTTCCCGTTTGATTTCTTCTTCGGGATAGGTTGCGTCCAAAAATAGATCGGACAAAATCTCAAACGCCTCCGCCGTATGATCGGACGTGCATTTTGAATAATAGCAAGTGACGTCCTTGCCCGTGAAGGCGTTGACCTGCGCGCCCAAGCGGTCGAACGCGTCGGAAATTTCGTAAGCGTTGCGCTTGCGCGTGCCTTTGAATTGCATGTGTTCGATGAAATGGGAAATGCCGTCCTCGGCGTCCGTTTCTACGCCAGCGCCCGTGCCGACAATAATCCCCATCGTCACCGACATCAGCCCCGTCATTTGTTTAACCACGAGTCGCAACCCGTTTTCGTATTTCTTTTCGTAAACCATTCTCTTTTTCCTTATTCCTTACGTTGCAGGTTTTCGGAAACGCTAATCGCCTTTAACCCGCATGATTGATAAAATTTTAAAATATTTCCCAGCGCCTTTACCGTGTGTTCCATCGGGTGCAGCAATACAAACTCCCCACCCTTGATATCCCGCGTGGCGCGGCGATAAACAAGATCTGCGTCCTTATCCCGCCAATCGACGGTATCCCGCGACCACAGTACCGTTTTCATATTCAGCGCCCGACAAGCGGCAAGCGAATCCTTCCCATAGCTGCCCGACGGCGGCGCAAACAGCGTGGGCGTTACGCCTGTCGAGAGAAAAAGGAATTGATTGCAGGCGGCAATCTCCTTTTCGTTTTCCTTTTCCGACAGTTTTTTATGGTCCTTATGGAAGTAGCCGTGGTTGCCCAGCTCGTGCCCTGCCTCAAAGATCGCCTTTACGCATTGAACGTTGTCGTCCGCCCAACAGCCGCCGATAAAGAAGGTTGCCGTGGCGTCGTATTCGGAAAGGATATCTAAGATTTGATAAACCTCCTCCGTTCCCCAATACACGTTGAACATCAAGGAAACTCCGTCCGAATCCTCTTGGGCGCAACGGTAAATTTCCGTCTCGCCCCCCTCCGTCGTCACCGTCGGTTGCGCGGGGTACAGACATACCGCCGCCACCGATACAAGCAACGCGCTAAGTGCCAAATTAGTTAGTACGTTTACGGTAGAAACTTTGTATTTTTTCATCGCGCACCTCAAAAAGAAAGATAGTTTATCCTATTTTCTTGACGGCGCGAATATGCGCGAATAGGCACGAATACGCGCGGGCAAAGAGTGCGCAACCTCGATTCGTTTGATTATTTAGCCGATTATTTGATTTTTACAACGGTTACGCCGATATCCCCCTCGCCGTACTGTCCCAAACGGAACTGCGCGACGTTGGTGTGTTTACGCAAAAATTCGTGAATACCTGCGCGCAAT
>JAZKXM010000018.1:0-24097 GCA_045611585.1 Candidatus Scatosoma sp.
GATGAACTTGCCTGTGCGCATTATGGTGATGGTGGACGTAAAATCCGTTTACGACGTTGGGGAGGGGACTTTGATCCACGGCTTGGACGGGTTCCATTTGACGGGCTGTGACGGCACGTTAGATTATAAGCAATCGCCGACTGCCGCATATACGATTAATTCCGATTTTAATTGGTACGAGATCGGGGATACCATCAATATTGGGGATTTGAACACGCAGTATTTCTGTTTCCCTAAAATTGAAGGAGATTTTGCCTTTAAAGCGCGAATTGCCACGGAGGAGATATACAAGCTTGCCTGCGCAAGACGAAAGGAAAAAAGCATAAATAACGGGCTTTAAAACCGTGCGAAAAAGAAAGAAAAAGGAGCGAGAAATTCGCTCCTTTTTTGCGAGGTTTTTATACACTTATTTGTTTTGTATATAGATATGAACGGTACGAAGGATATACATAGCGATAGCAATCACAAACAACACAATGCCAACGATTTCAATGACGCTGATATAAGTCTGAATTTTTATGAGCTTACTGATCGCCAACAGTTTAAGCGCGCCGGACGCTATTATCAAATAGGGGTGAAACTTCGTAAGAAGGTTAATTTTGTCGTCCATATAGTAATTGCGGTATTCCCGTTTAATAAAGCGCATCGAATAGATACCGCCTAAAATGGTAACGATACTAAATACCAAGGGCAAAGCGTAATCCGCAGTAGTCAACCAGTTGGTTATTTTCGTCATAAAACTAAACGAAGCGATGATTAACACTATGCCGAGTATTATGGAAACGCCTTGCGTTTTCAAGCTGAAATCAGGGTCGTTCCCGTTTCTAATGCAATTAACGCCTTCGGCGATGACTGCAATCACGAAGATAAAAGGCAAAGCAAGCGGCACTAAAACGTATGCTAACGCAAAAAGGACTAAAAATAAAATTTTCAAAACCAGATATTTAACCATTTTTTATCTACTCCTTGGTTAATTATTCTTTCGATTGAGGAAACTCGGAAGGCGTTTCACTTTCGGGATGTTCTTCGTTTGGCGCGCTTTGCGCGGAAACTTTTTTTGCTTTTCGGTTGCAAAGGAAGGAGGGCAGGTAAAAGCCCATACACATAATTGCGTAAGCGATATATACAAAAATAGCGGCGACCGCGTACGGCAATTTGCTGCCGATAGGGTATAAAAATCCGAACGTGCAACGGAAGAACATATAATCCGCCCCGATAATCATATTGACGATATGGCAGGGAACGGAAAAAATGAGGATGGGAATAAGTGGAGTGATTAAATCCAAAATCTCAACGACGTTTTTATAGCTGTGATACCCCGTCACCAGCATCAAAAACGCGACGAACACCAACATTGCGTGATAGAAAAGAGTGTGAAAGCCCGCAAAGGAAATGCAGGAATAATTTTGCAAAACGTTGAGCGGGTAAACAAAATTGATTAAACCGCCAATCATTCCTACCGTGCAAACGTAGCCGCAAGCCGCTTGCCGAATTCTGCCTTTGCCCCAAATGGCAAAGGGCATAATATACAGGAATAAGCTACAAGGATACAGCGGGATATTGCCTGTCCACTCGAAGGCGATTACCTTTCCGCACACCGTTTCCCAAGTGATTTTGCAGATTTCCAAAACGAGGGAAACCGCCCAAAGCACGGTGAAAAGTCGGTTTAAGGTTTTTTCCTTTTGCTTGCGCAAAAAATAAACCAGCAAGCCCACCGCCACGGCGAGGATTGCCGCGGTGATAAAGTGCAAGGGCGTGAACAGAGTGCCGGGGATTGTGTCCGCCGCAGGCAAAAAGTCCTTGTGGGTGAAAAAGTTTTTAAACAGTTCAAAAAAAGTCATAAGGCGTTCTCCTTAATTGGCGTCAAAATCAGCCGAATCGTTTTCGTTTGACGGTTCGGGCAAGGGGTGGGAGGACGGACTGTTTGCGGGCGCGGAGGAGGTTCTTTTTTCCATTCGCTTTTGCGCCCAAAGATAAATCGCGTAATTGCCCCAAAACATTAAGGAGGCTTGCGCGAAGAATACGACGAGGATATACACGGGCTTTGCGTTTTGTTGCAACTCGGTTAAAAAGGGAAGCCCAAAGGGGTGGTTTAAAAACATACAGTTGGTCTGCACCCGTTCGTTGATGATCACGGAGGGGATAGACGCAGCCAAGATAAACAAAAAGTAGTGCAAGGCGTGTTTTGCCGTGGGGGAATACAGCTTTTTCATGAGGGCGAAACAGCCGAAATAAAACATCAAAAGATGATACAAAAAGCTGTGCGCGACGGCGGGGTGCCAAATGGGGAAGATGGCAAGCGAGGTGCTGGGGTACAGCGTAAAAAATACCGCCGCCATAATGCCGCCCATTGTGATATACGAAAACCCGATCGCGCGGACGTTTTCCCGCTTTGAAAGGGAAAACCAGATTGCAAATAAAAACAGACTGCAATAAAACAAGGGCATCCAATCGTTAGGGTGCTGCCGCTTGTAAAGGCGAAGGGAGATTTTTAACGCCTCTAAAAGAGTGACGGCGATCGCGATCCCCCAATGCATTCGCCTACTGTTTTTTTCGTTGAACTCGCGAGAGAAATACAAGGCGAGGAAGGCGATAGAAAAGAAGGCGACTACCGTTAAAAGATGCCAAAGGTTAAATAGGCCGCAGACGTCTGCCGCCGTGAAATGGTCGTAAAAAAATTTTATCTGTGTCGCGTTGTCAAAACGCAATGCTTTGCCAAGCCCCATAACCTTTACCTCTATGATAAATTTATTATAACTTTTTTTCAGGGGAAAAGTCAAGAGAATGACAGTAGAAAGGAGAAAAAGCGTTAAAAAAGGTAAAAAAGAAAAGGCGAATGGAAAAATCCGCCTTGTTGCCGTTAATTCGTGATTTATTACATTATTTTTTGCAAAATAAACTTTAAAGAAGCTACGCCGTCTTGTAAGGTTGCCTGTTCAATCGGCTTATCCGTTCTTTATAATATTTTTTAAATAATTTATCGCGCTGACGATATCCCGTCGTTGCTGTTCTCCGACGATTTCCCTCTCGATCGTCAGCGGGCCTTGATAGCCGAATTTCTTTAACCGAGAAAGAACTTTTTGAAAATCTACGGCGCCGCCGCCGACCTTTGTTTCTACGCCCAGCTCGTCCCCGCAGGTGGGGTACCGTCCGTCTTTCACGTGCGTGTTGCGGATATATTTCCCCAAAACCGTGACCGCGTCGGCGGAATTCGCCTTACCGTACAGCACTAAGTTGGCGGTGTCAAAATTGATAAAGACGTTTCCCGTTCCGATTCGTTCGATTGTCCGCAACAGGGTGACGGGGGTTTCCTGACCTGTTTCAAAGAGGAAATTTTGACCGCGTTCTTTTAAAAATAAGCAAAGCGAACGCAAGCTGTCCACCAACGGCGGGTAGGCGGGATCGGTGGGATTTTCGGGTAAAAAGCCTACGTGTGTAGCGATATCCTTAATCCCTAAAAGCAGGGCGAAATCGGAAGCTTTTTTAAGCTCGTTCAAGCGAATATCGCGGTACCGTTCGGGAACTAAGCCCAAAGTGGCGGGGCCGTCTATAAAATTCCAATGCTGAGGGCCTGACCAGCCCGCCCACAAAAGGGAAACGGAAAAGCCCGTTTTTTGCAGGGCGGCTTGTATGCGTTTCGCCGTCGCCTCGGCGTATAGATTTGGATCCCAAAAGGAAAGCTGACAGCTGTCGATGCCGATTGCTTTCGCTTCTTGAAATTTCTTTTCAAAATTCGTTTCCTTATCGACGGGAATCATAATACCGAAGGAATACATCTTCGCACCTCTTTGTGTGTTGATTGATTTTATTATAACAAAAGCGAAGGGGGTTAGCAATACTTTATGGTTGCGTATTTTTGTGAAAATGTTGCAAAAAATTATCCGCCCTTGATCGGGGCGGACAGTTGATTTTTTATTTACGGACGGTCGCCGTTAAATAGGGAAACTTTGCACAGCTTTTGCGTTTCGGCCAGCCAGCCTTGTGCAAAAAGGTGGCGGGCAGGGTCTTGACGAATAGCTTTTTCAATGGCGTTTACCATCGGCGGAACGTCCATAAGAACAAAGCTTGATTGACCGCATTTGGTTTCCCGAGAAAGGTTCGCTTTTTGTAAAATTTCGCCCGAATACATCACGTACGGCCATTCGGTACCTATTTGCACTCCGTTTTCAAAATGGCGCAGCTTCCGTTTTTGTTCTTCCGCAAAGGGACGATCGGCGATTTTTGTTAAAATTTCTTCCACCATACGGTACTCGCAAAAATGCTTAAAGGTGTTCGTCGCGAAGGGATCTGCGCCCATAAACAAAACTTTTGCGCCCCAATCGTACATTTTTTGCCACGGGGAAGAATGGGAAAAGGCGTAATCACCGTATGCGCCGAAACGGGGGCCGTAGGCGGTATGCCCGTCCGTCAGTGCTTTTGCTAATTTTCCGCTTGCCGCGACGGAATGCGTGGCTTGGTCGCTGCGGTAGGTGGAGGGCATTTTGCGGAATACTTCCGTGATATATCCAACGTCGGAGGGGCGATCAACGTGCCAATCTTGATAGACCGTTTGCCAATTTTTTTGACAAAGAGTGGGCATCGCCAGCGTCCCGTCCTCCGTGAGCGTTTCTTTTAAGGCGGCAATTACCGTTTCCGCACCGCCTTCCACCCGTCCAAAGCTTTTCAAGGAGGAGTGGACAAGCAGTAGATCGCCTTGTTTGATTCCCAGCCTTTTCAGTGCGTCGATGACGTCCGTTTTCGTTACCGTTTGCATAAGATATCCCCTTAACGATTCGGTGAAAAAATTGTAGCACGACGAAAGGGGATTGTCAAGTTTAATCTTTGATAAAAAGCATTGAACATTTGACCTTGGTGGCGGCATAGGAAAATGAAAACCGCCTTTGGGAAAGGCGGTTTTGCGTATTCGACGAAAGGCGGTTGTTTTGGCTATTGCCAAGCGGACGGCGTAGTTCGATTTTCCTTAAACCAGTCGGTGTCTTTAAATAAAAGGCTGTGATTGCTGCCCGTTACCGTTGTGGTGGTTCCGTTGCAAGTCACGGTAATATTTCCGTTCAACAGCTCGTAGCCGCTTGTCGTTGCCTGCGTAGGCACATATACCTCCGTCGTATAAAGGGCTATCGTATCAATCGTTTCTTGGTGGGGGAAGCCGTGTTTATCCCCGCAACAGCAGGTGATGATTACTTTTTTGGGCTGAATTTTTTTCAAAAGAGCGGCCGAGTTGGCGGTGTTGCTGCCGTGATGACCTGATTTGAACAGTTCGCAAACGGGCAAATCGTTGTTGGCAAGCAAAGAGGCTTCGCCGTCCTCCTCTAAATCGCCCGTAAACAGGAAATGCTTTTCGCCGTAGGAAACAAGCGTGCAAACGGAAAAATTATTTTCGTTGTTCGTGGTCGTTTTATAATATTCCTGATACAAAATATTCAACGTGACGTTGTTGCCGAGCGAATAGCTTTGTTTGGCTCCGTTCGTCTGGTTGTAACATTCCAAAGCCGTATAATGGGTTGCGCCCGCCGTGACCTCGGCATTACGGTAGGACACGTAGTCGTTATACACCTGCGAGGTGGCTTTTGTTTGCGGGAAATCAATAATCGTTTGACATTGAAAGCTTGCAAACACGCCGTCTTCGCCTACAAATGAGGCGATATGGTCCTCGTGCGCGTGCGTTGCGATAACGTATTCTAAAATTCCGTCCGTGCAATATTGCTGAATATACGGAACGATAACGTCCGCCGAACCGCTTGTCGAGCCTGCATCAATCAGTACTTCGGTATTGCCCACTTTAATCAGCGTGCAATCCCCCGAAACCTTGTTTTGGAAGGACGGGAAATAAATTTTTAATTCGTCCGTGTATTCCGTGGGTGGGGTGGTGGTGTTGCCTGCCGTTAAAATCACCGCGTCGATTTTTGCAACTCTAATTTGTCCGCCGGAGGCGTCAAGCTTAATATGCGTATATCCCTTCGTTTCGTCCACGTCCAGCGTATAATCTATATACGACGTCGTTGTCAACGCAATCGAGCCGACGCTTTCCCACGTCGAGCCGTCCGTCGAACCATACACAAGCAAATTTGCTTTTGTATGACCCATATTAAAGGTAAGGTTGCTTACCGCGCCCGAATATTGCATTGTCGCAAAGCCAGGGTGTGAAGTGCTGTCATAAATGCGGAGTTCGGTCGTGAAATGACATTGCGAGGCGGAAATAGTAAGGTCGTCGTTTACGATATACGTTTCGTTTGCATACTGCGTTCCCGTATGCGTTCCCGCCGTCCACGAAAGCGTTTTTTCTTGAACGGTCGGTTCGTTTTCGGTAATTTCTTTATACACCGCCGTGTAGGTTTTGCTTGCCGTTACGGTGATTTGGTCGCCTTGTACGACCCCGCCAAGCTCGTCTTCCCAGTGGGAAAACTGCTGACCTTCTAACGGGGCGTTTGCGTTAAGCGTTACCTTTTCGTTCGCCAAATACCTGCCTGCGGTTGTGCCGTCCGCAAGCGTTCCGTTTTTCACGGAAATTTTATAATAGGTTGCCGTAGCGGGGCGGCTCGTATTGTATTGCAACAACGCTTGCATTGCCGCGCCGTAATTGAGCATTGCGCTAAATGCGGTTTCTTGCTCCGCGCTTAAATTGCCCTTTTCGCGCATAGTGTACACGTATTCTAAAACGCTGCATTTGGAAAGATCGCTATAATACGCCGTGCCGTCAACCTCCGCGTAAGCGCGCGCGTAGAGGTTGTCCGTCATTTCTTTGGCGGCGACGCCGCTTGAATAAAAGACGAGGCATTGTTTACCGTTTACCGTTGTCGTTCCGCTGCTTTTGACCGAGTAGGCTTGCGTGCCGAAGGCGTACTCGTCCTGCGAAGCTTTTGCGCTTTCCCAAAAGAGCATTTTTATAGGATTTTGCGTGAAATCAACGCCTTCGGCGGATACCGCGTACAGCATATAAATACAATCGGAATAGGACAAATTGTTAGATTGAATGGTCAGCGTTACGTTATTTCCCGTCGCCGCTTGCGCTTTTTCGTTGCGTTTTGTCAAGCTGACGCCAAATAATACGCAAACCGACAAAAATAAAGCAAAGAGTACGCAAATCACGCTTTTTTTAGCTTTCGTTTTCATAATCATTCTCCTTAGTGTTTACGGGACCCCCCCTTAGTGAAAGGAACGGAAATTAACTCCATCCGTTGCTGTCGGCGTTTTCGTCGCTCCATTCGGGCAGGGGACTCGTCCGCACAACGTCTTCGCTTTGAAACAAGATTAATTGCATTTTTACCCTTTCATACATAAATTTATCTCCAAAGTATCAATCACGGTATATTTCAATTTTAACATACTTTTAAAATATAGTCAATGTTTTTTACGATTATTTAAAAACGGAGCCCTCTCGGCAAAGCTTCGTCGCTATCGCGCCTCGCGCGAACCGTGGGTTCTTCACTTCCCACCACGTGCACAAAAAAACGCCACCGCGAGAGTGGCGCTTGGTGTACCCGCTGGGGTTCTCGCTTTTAGCAGCGCGCCCCGCTCGACAATTATTAATTGTCGCCTTTGCCGCTGGGGTTCTCGCTTTTAGCAGCGCGCCCCGCTCGACAATTATTAATTGTCGCCTTTGCCGTTGGGTTTGATATTTTTTTTGCTTGTCTAGGCAAAGCGTTTTGCTCCCGCAAAACGGCTCCCACCCTCGAACCCCGCGGGATTTTCGTTAATAAAAAAACGAAAACCCCTTTGTGAGGGATTTCCGTTTTTTGGTGTACCCGCTGGGGTATTGCCGAAACTCCGCAAGCGGACCCCTCTCGGCAAAGCTTCGTCGCTATCGCTCCTCGCGCGAACCGTGGGTTCTCACCAATCCAGCGAGATACAAAAAACGCCACCGCGAGGGTGGCGCTTGGTGTACCCGCTGGGGTTCGAACCCAGACTCGACGGCGTCGGAGGCCGTAATGTTATCCAATTACACTACGAGTACGACTGTTAAATTTCCGTTTTTCAAAAACGTATCTATATTTTACTATTTTTTGCTTTCTTTTTGCAAGCGTTTATGCTATAATTATCGTAAATTTTAAGAAAATTTTTTTAATTTTTCGTAAAAGTGAGGACAAAAAATGTCAAAAACGGTTGTCGTCGGCATGAGCGGTGGGGTGGATAGCTCGGTTGCCGCGCTGTTATTAAAGGAGCAAGGATACAACGTCGTTGGGCTGTATATGCTGAACTGGGAGGAAAACGACGAAAACGGCTGCTGCACAGCCGAGGAGGACTATGCGGACGTGCGCCGCGTGTGCGGGCTGATTGATATCCCTTATTATACCGTCAATTTCGCGAAAGAATACCTCGATCGCGTGTTTTCCTATTTCCTTGCCGAATATAAGGCGGGCAGAACGCCCAACCCCGACGTTTTGTGTAATCGCGAAATCAAGTTTGGGCCTTTTTTACAGGAAGCGAAAAAGCTGGGGGCGGACTATATTGCGACGGGACATTATTGCAAGATTTCACACGAAAACGGAGTGCATCTTTTGCAAAAAGCCAAGGACCAGAACAAGGATCAGACTTATTTTTTAAATCAGCTTTCGCAAGGGCAGCTTGCCGACGTTTTGTTTCCTTTGCAGGATATGGAAAAGCCCGAAATCCGCAAAATTGCGTTGGAACGTGGGTTGGCGACCGCGAAGAAAAAGGATTCGACGGGCATTTGCTTTATTGGGGAGAGGAATTTTAGAAAGTTTTTAAGCACCTACCTGCCTGCGCAAAAGGGAAAAATTTTAGACCTTTCGGGGCGCGAGGTTGGCGAGCATTTGGGCTTGATGTATTATACGCTGGGACAGCGCAGAGGGTTGGAGCTTGGCGGGATCAAGGGCGAAGAAGATTGCGGCAGGTGGTTCGTTGTCAAAAAGGATCTTGCAAACAACGTTTTGTACGTTTCGCACGGGGACGAAAGTCCGCTGTATTCGAAATCTTGCGAGGTGGACGGGTTTAACTGGATTCCCTTTAAGCCTGAACGCAAGGAGTTTGAGTGTATGGCGAAATTCCGTTACCGTCAGCCCGATGAAAAGGTGTACGTTTCTATCAAAGCGGACGGAGGGTTGCATATCGAATTTGCAGAGAAGCAGCGCGCGGTAACCGAAGGACAGTACGCCGTTTTGTACGACGGGGAAAATTGCTTGGGCGGCGGCGTGATCCAGTCGGCTGAATATTGATTGAACGCGTACCTGTCCCCATCATTTTTGAAAAATGGGAGGAAAAGTGATGAAAAATATAGCCATTGTAACGGGTGCGTCCAGCGGGATTGGGAAGGAGTTTTTTCTGTCCTTAAAGGAACGTATGGAAGGATTGGACGAGATTTGGGTGATCGCGCGAAGTGAAGAAAAACTGCGCGCGCTTGCCGAATTGATAACCGTACCCCTTCGGGTTTTTGCGTTGGATTTGTCTTTGGCGGAGTCTGCTACGGGAATTGGAAAAGCGCTGGAAGAAGAACAAGCGGCGATTAAATACTTGATTTGCGCGTCGGGCTTTGGGCGATTTTGCGCGGTGGAGGAGGACGACGTTTCCGTGTTAGAAAATATGGTGGATTTGAACTGCCGTTCCATTGTGTCTATGACGAAAATTTGCGCGCCGTATATGCAAAAGGGGGGGGGTATGATTTTGGTTGCGTCTATTTCGGCGTTTCAGCCCGTGCCGTATATCGCCACTTACGCGGCGACAAAATCCTTCGTGCTGTCTTACGGCAGGGCGTTTAATAGAGAGCTTAAAAAAATGCGGGGCGCGCGGGTACTGTGCGTGTGTCCGTTTTGGACGAAAACGGCGTTTTTTGACCGAGCGGAAACGGGCAACGGCGTCGTGAAAAAATACGCGGTAATGTACCAGCCGAAACAGGTAGTTAATCGCGCTTGGAAGGATTTAAAACGCAAAAACCGCGACGTGTCCGTATGTGGGGCGTATTCGAAAGGGCAGGCGTTGCTTGTGAAATTGTTGCCGCATAAATTGGTGATGAATATTTGGATAAGACAACAAAAGTTGAAATAAGGTTGAGGGCAAACAAATCGCTCACGCGATTTTCTCCACCCTCGAATCTCGTTTATATTCGAAGTAAGCAAAAAAACAAGACGGACAAAAGCCGTCTTGTTTTTTTGGAGCGGGAAACGAGATTCGAACCCGCGACATTCACCTTGGCAAGGTGACGCTCTACCACTGAGCTATTCCCGCACGGGTATTTAAAAGTGTTTATACTATATCATATCTCCTTTTAGAAATCAAGCGATTTTGACCGAAAAACAAAAAAAATTGAAGGGAAATTTTCCTTTTTTAAAAAATTTTGTTTTTCCCGTTTACAATTTTAAAAGTCAGGTTATATATAACAGAACGTTTATCGTGGCAGAGGGGGAAACTTTCCGTTTATTCGGCTTGACAAAAGAAAAAATCCGTGCTATAATAAGCGAAATAATCTAAAAAAGAGGTATCTTATGAAATACGCATTGAGAGGCATCACCGCCGAAGAACTGACCTACACGATCAACCGTGTTAAAATGGATAAAAACGCGAAGTTTGAGATTAAACCCCAATTTTCCCGTACCGTTCGTCGCGTGCAGGAAAACGATAAGCTGTGGTTTTTGTCCTTGGAGGTAAAGGTAGAATCCACCGAAGCCGAACCCAAGCCCTTCAATTTGAAGGTGCGCCTTGTCGGCATTTTTGAAGCGGAAGAGATCGAAAACGACCTTGACAGACAGGATTTGGTAATCAATATGACCGAAATCGTCTATCCTTACCTTCGCGCGGCGGTTTCTTCGCTCACGGCAAACGCGTTTATCAATCCCTTGATTCTGCCCGTGATCCCCGCAGGCACGATGTTCCCTGAGGATAGAGGCGAAAGCACGGGTACGCTGAACTGATTTTTATAAAAAATTAAATAAGCTGACAATACAAAACGGCGGATTTGACGACTTGTCAAGTCCGCTATTTTTTTATTTTTTAAGCAAACAAGCCAAAAAGCCGACCAATAATCCGTTAATAAATCAGCAGTAAAAGATTTCACAAAACGTGAAATTGTTGTTTTTTTTGCTATCTTTGTTTTTTTTTCTATCTTGATTGATGGGAAAAATGGCGTTATACTATATGTATCTATTTATTTCATATCTTTTTAGATACGCGTCGCGCGTGAGCGCGCGTGCGAATAAATTTTTGGAAAAACTGACTTTTCCGTTTCAAACCGAATGCCGACGGTAGGCGACGGGAGGGTTTGGCTTTTTGGTCGATTGATCTTTTTTTGGGGCGAAGTGCCGAGCGACCCAAGAGGGATCGAAAAAAAACTATATAAGGAAAATGATAAAATGGAAAAAATGAAAAAAATTTATCAGACGCCCGCCTTTGAAGTAGTGGAAATTGCGCAAGACGCAATCAGAACCTCTACTTGGACGGACGAAACAACCGGCGACGAAGGCAAAGACTATATTTGGGGGGGAGTAACGAAATGAAAAAAATGAAGAAAAATCTGCTTGCTCTTTCCGTGCTTGGCTTGGCATTTACGGTAGGCGGCGGCGTTGCGGTGGCAAACGCGCAGGCATCCGTAGCGCACGCCCAAAACCCCGGTATCTATTTTGACGGCGCGGCGGTTAGAACCAGCTTGAAAAACGGCGTTTCCGACAACCAAGGTATCCGTTTTGCATGGGCAATTAAAGAAGCGGATTACGCGAAGTATGAAGCTTTGTTGCAAAACTACGACGTGACGGTGGGTACGCTTGTCATTCCCGAAGACAAATTGACGGGGAATTTAGATCTTGACAACACCACCGATCCCATCATGAACATCTCCGCAGGCGAAAAGGCGTTGTTCCACGATACGAAAGAGGGCGAATATGAATATCGCGCCGTCGTATCCGACATCCCCACCAGCGCATACGCGGAAAAATTGACGGCGGTAGGGTATATCACTGTTTCCGACGGCACGGAAACCAAAACCTTCTACACCGAAGCGTGTACCCGCGACGTTTCCTACGTTGCGTACAGCGCAGTGCAGGCTAACGACTATAAGGACGCAACCGAAAAGGGCGTTTTGGACGGGTTTGTTGGCGCAAGAGAGTATTATGCGATCACCGCAAGCGGCAGAGCGGCAAGCGCATACGGCTATAATTATGAATATGCAGGCGCGACCGTTCCCGTAACGGCTGACGTTAGCGAATTTGGCGACGCATATCAGGTTGACGGCGTAACGATGAACGGCGTTGCCGTAAGCGAAGGCAAATTTACCATGCCTGCGGCGGAAGCGAAATTGTCGGCGATCATTTCCTGCAAATATAACAGCGAAATGGATCTTCGTCAAGGAATCCTTATCCCTACTATGCTTTGGGGCGGCGAAAACGAAACGGTAACCGTAAAACAGGGCGAAACGACCCTTACCTATACCGCGGAAGATATGTCGATGGGTGCGCAGTCTATGAGAGTTTTGCGCCTTGACACGACGAACCTTACAAGAGGTCAAAGCACGATTTCCGTCATTGCGGACGATACGTACAACCTGCCCGTTTATGCGGCTGATATGATTATCAAATCGGTAGATGACATGAAGGCGTTTGCGGTTGCGTATGCGGAGGCTTGTAACAACGTTAACGGCTTGTACGCGCTTGGCGCGGATATCGACATGGGCGGAATTGACGTAACCAACGATTTGAAGTCGCAAGCGAACTCTATTCCCTTTACGACGATGATGAGTGCGCCTTGGGTGTATGACGAAAACGGTAATAGAAAAACGAATGAGGCTGGTACGGCTTATTTGACGGGCGAAGTAACCTACTGGAAATCTACGTTTGACGGGCGCGGTTATTCGATCAGTAACGTTGGCTATACGCACGGCTTGTTTGCAAACGTGAACGGCGGCACAATCCGTAACCTTGCCTTGATCAACCCCATTAAAGCAACGAACGGCGGTGGCTTGATTGTAAACGGTATGACGGGCGGTTTACTTGAAAACTGCTACGTTTCGGGTACGTTGACGGCGGTTGGACACGGCGGTTTGGTTGGCGCAATGTATAATGGCGCAACCCTTCAAAATAATGTGGTTGTTATCAACAATGCAAGCGGCGTTGTCGGCGGTTATTCGTTGGTGGGGACTGCTTCCGTTTCGGGGGCGATTTACCGCAGCTACGCAGTAACGACTGACCGTGATTTAAGATATGCGGGCGCGGCGATTGGTGCGCATTATGCGGATACGAACGCTTTAAACGTGATGGCAAGTCAGCTTGGTTTAGACGGCAAAGGTCCTTGGGCTGTGAAAGACGGGAATTTGTGGTTTGGTAATTTGATGATTGCCAGCCAAGACGTTGCTATTAACGCGACGGCAAACAGCATTGATTTGACGAAAATTGACGGCACGTTAACGGCAGATAAAGTAGCGTCTGTAACCGATTTAAAAGGAGCTTCGATTGCGTTTACGGCAAACGGCACGAAGTTGACGGTTGCGGGTTCGGCGGTAAGCTCTTTAAATAGAGGCGTTGCTCCTATACTTATCACTTTGAATGACGGCTCTGTTTATAAAGCAAACGTTTACGTTGCGGATATGATTATTTCTACGCTTGACGATCTGAAGACGTTTGCGGTGAAATATTCTTCTATTCCCGCGGGAAGCTTGTATGCGTTGGGCGCAAATATTGATTGCGCTGGTTGGAACGTTACGACGCATACGGGAAGTACGCAAACGATTGCTGCGACTTGGAAAGGAACGTTTGACGGGCGCGGATATGCTATCAGTAACGTGGCGTTTACACACGGTTTCTTTGGGGGAATTGCTGCGACGGGTGTCGTTAAGAACTTTGCTTTGATTACTCCGACGAAAGCAACGAACGGCGGCGGTTTCTTCGCAAATGAATGTAGCGGTCTTATTTTAAATTGCTATATCAACGGCACGTTGACGGCGGCAGGTCACGGCGGTTTTGCTAATGCGCAATGGGCTGGGGCTGTTGTGAACAGCGTTTCGATTGTGGAAATTGCTAGCGGTGTAACGGGCGGTTATACGTTGATGGCAACGCAGAACGGAACGGTGACGAACTGTTATTCAATGTCCACGACGATTACGAATATCAGCAACAAGACGGCGACGGGCGTTTATACGACGACTGGTGCGTTGTACGACGGTGCGGCATCTAAGCTGAACGGTTTAGGATACTGGACGACGAAAGACAACGTACTTTACTTTGGGAACACGGAGGTAGCCAAATCGGCTACCTCTACTTCTACCTACTTGGTGAAAAACGGGACGACGGCGTTTTCGATCGTTGTGCCGACGGCGGCAACGGCGTTGGAAAGCTATGCCGCGGAAGAATTGCAAAAATATCTTCAACTTGCGACGGGGGCGACCTTTTCGATCGTAACCGAAGGTAATTTAGGGAAGGGCGTACCTTTTATCAGCGTGGGAGAGACGGCTGAGGGAATTGAAAAAAGAACGGTAATGGCTGAACAAGCCTTTGACATCCAAACGACGGATGAAAATAATATTTATTTGATCGGCAGCGACGATTACGGAACTCTGTTTGCCGTATATGAGTTTTTAGAGCAATACGTCGGGTGGGACTGTATTGCCGTGGACGAGGTGATTTATAAAAACGTTGCCTCGGCATACGTTTTAAATTTGAATATGACGGATGCGCCTGATTTTGGCATGCGCATCGTGGGAAATACACAGGCATATAACGATTCGAAGTTGGCGTATTTGTTTCGGTTTATCCGTGCGCACGGCGAGGGTATGACCGCCGTCAACGGGTATTATTATCTCAACGTTTTTGCGTATCTTGCGCCGACGACCTACAACGTTTCAACCAAAACGGCAACCTATCACCCCAAGTGGTATTCGAAGGAGAACGTGACGGATATTACCACATTGCAGCTTTGCTATACCGCGCACGGGGTTGCTGCGGAATATACTGCGATGTTAAACGCAGCCGCGGACGTTTTGTGGACGACGGTGGAAGGCGCGACGGCGGAAAAAATTAACGTACAGTTTTCCGCGTATGACAACGTGTATTGGTGTGAATGCAGCGCGTGTGCGGCGGCGAAAACCAAGTACGGCAGCGAATCGGGCGCGGTGGTTAAATTCTGTAACGATTTGCGCGCGCAGCTTGACAAAAAAATGACGGCGGCGGGGGATACCCGCGAGGTCAACCTCTTATTCTTTGCGTATTTGGCGGCGGAGGCTGCGCCCGTAAAGAAAAATGCGGACGGGTCTTATACGCCGACGATTAAGTGTGCGGACGGGGTTTCGGTGTTCTATGCCCCCGTGTATGGCGATTACGTCTATTCGATGGGGACAAACGATTTCGAAGGGGTAAGCCTGCGGACGAAGTTGGCAACGAATTATAACGAGTATATGAAAGCGTGGTCGGTGGTCAGCGAAAAAATTTATCTTTGGATTTACGGGACGAATTATAAGACGTATTTCCTGCCCTATAACACTTTTGATTCGATCCAAGGCACGTTGCAGGCGGCGGCAAACTATAACGTAGCCTATATTTTCGAAGAAGGACAGCATTATGATTCTACGCCTGCGCCGACGGGATTTACTTATTTGAAGGATTATTTATATTCGAAGCTGGCTTGGGACGTGAATGCGGACGTTGGGGAGCTGACGGATAAGTTCTTTGCCAATTATTTTGGCGAGGCGGCGACGTATATGCGCATTTATTATAATAGCGTTCGTCAAACCTGTGAGGAGCAAAAGAGTAAATCGGGTTTCCAAGGCGGGGTGTTCTCTGATTATTTAAAGACGGATTTTTGGCCTGAAACGCGGATTGCGTACTGGGAAGATTTGATTGAAAACGCATATACGGATATTTCGGGCTTAAAAACAAGTGATCCCGACCGTTATGCGGTGCTTGCAAACCGTATCAATATCGAAAGCCTTGCCGCGCGGTTTATTAAGCTGTATTTGTATCCGAGTAGCTGTACGGCAGCAGAGCTTGCCTCCTTTAAAGCGGACGTTATAGGGTACGGATTTACCGAATACGGGCAAGGGGCGGAGATTGAGGAACTTTGGACATCTTTGGACGGAAAGATCAAATAAAAAGAAAAACGGAGGGGGCAGGTATGCGTTCAGTGTATTTTGTCCCTTAATAAAAAAATTTTTCGAGGTGCTTTATGAAAAAGGAAAATTTGTTTTTTAACAAGGAATTATCTGAAAAGAAAGTGTTAATTGCCAGCCACCGCGGCGTGGTGGGCGGGGGCTTGATCGAAAACACGATCCCTGCCTTTCATAACGCGTTGCTGCACGGTGCAGACATTGTCGAGATGGACGTTTGCAACAGCAGTGACGGAAAGCTGTTTGCCTATCACGACGGGTACGAGCCCTTCCATTTCCAAACGGATAAAAATATGAAGGAAATGACGGCGGCAGAGATTGAAGAATTGCGTTTTACCAATCGGTATTTCGTCAAGGTCAATCGCGGCGTGGAAACGTTTGAGGATTCGTTGAAGTTTTTGAAAGGGAAGTGCCTGATCAACGTGGATCGGCGGTATCGCGATTTTAAGTCGGCTTTGGCATTGGTGAAAAAGCTGAAAATGGAAGATCAGGTCATTTTTAAAACTTTTGTTGAGACGGAGCTTTTAACTGAGCTGGAAAACAGCTATCCCGATATTATGTTTATGCCGTTGATGGGCAAGGCGAAGGAAATAGAGGAGCTGGAAAAGCACGATTTGAATTACGTCGGGTGCGAGCTGGTGTTTAAGACGGTGGACGACGATATCGTGACGGACGAAAACGTGAAATATTTGAAAAAGCGTTACGGAATGTTGTGGTCTAACCCCATTTCTTGCGAGGATAACCTCATTTTGACGGGCGGGAAGGATGATAACAACTCGCTTGCGCAGGGCTTTGACGTGGGTTGGGGCTGGTTGATTGAAAAGGGCTTTAACGTTTTGCAAACGGACTGGCCCGCATTGTTGTATAAGTATTTGGTGCAAAAAGGGTTGCGATAAATTTAAAAGGTCTTGAAAAGGCAAAAAATTTATGCTATAATGATTGGCGAGGAGATTTTCGGCAATGGAAAAATGGTATTGGATAGAGCTGATTGGCTTTGATAACAAATTGCCTGACCTTGGCGTGCGGACTTTTTTGGATCGCGTCGGCAAGGGGATTACGGGTGTTTCGATTTTTTTATACAGTAGCGAATTTATCAATTCGTACGACGGATTAAAAAAAGAAAAGAAGTTTGACGAGGGCTACTGTTCGTATGGGGCGCACCCCTACAACGAGGAGCGCAAACGTCAGGTATGGACGAATTTTCAGCTGAAAAAGCTGGTCGATTTGTTGCGCGAGGCGGGCGTAAAGGTTGTCTTTTCCACGTTCAGCACCTTTATTTATTATCTTCACGGAAAGCTGCGCGTGGGTAAGTACGGCGAAAAGCACTTGGATATCCGCGAAAACGTCGTTTCTCCCCGCGTAGGGAATTTTGGCGCGGTCAGCGTGATCAAACGCTTTGAGGACGGCGGCTTTTATGCCGATTATTTCTTGGCGCAGGTTAAACGGATTATTCAAGATTACGGGTTTGACGGCGTACATTTTGCAGACGGAATTCCCTTTCCCATTCAGCGCATTCAGACGGGGGATTACAGCGACGATTTGGTGTTGCGGTTTGCGGAAAAATACGGGGTGGTTTTGCCTGACGAGATTTCGGGGCGTTGCGACGGCGACAACGAAAAAACGGTGGCGCGCTGGCGGTTTATTTTGGAAAACCATCGGGCGAATTATACCGAATTTTGGGCGGATTTGTACGGCGATTTCTTCAAACGGGCATACCGTGTATTGAACGAAGGTCAGCTGGTGATGTTTAACGGCGTTTGGACGCGCGACCCGTTTGAGGGCTTGTTCCGTTACGGGATCGACAACGAAAGGCTGTTGCCTCACAAGGCGCATTCGTTGATTTTTGAGAATATGAGCGCGTCTATGAGTCTTTTTTCGACGCAGGAAACGGGCGGGATCGTTTTTGACGAGGCGTTTAGAAGAAACGTGCAATACGTTTTCTATTTGACGTTGGCGTCCTTAAAAGCGTATTCGCCGCGCGCAAATATCGTCAACCTGACTCCGATCAAGGACACGCACGAACAATGGAACTTGGTTGAAAATCACAGCAATCAGTTGGTGAAGGGAATGGCGCTTCGTAACAGCAATTTCGTGATGAAAAAGGGACGGTTTGTCAAATCGAGCGGCGGGTCGATGTACTGCCTTTCGGACGGACTGAACGAGCATTTGTGGAGTATTGTCAATCGCGCGGAAGAAATTAGCGATTTGAAACGCATTTGCGGATTTTACGGCGCGGCGTTTGTGTTCGCCGACGATTTAAGCGCGGAACTGAAAGAATATATCCAAACGCGGAAATTGCACTCCTACGAGATTCGCAAACGAATGGTAGAGTCGGGGCTGGATTTCACCGTGGCGTGTGATACCGACAGCCTCGAAAAGCTGAACTGTCCCGTTGTATGCACGAATTTGGAAAACTATACGGAGGGGCAGCTGGCGCGCTTGGAATCTTACGGCGGCGTGGTTGCCGTGATTACTTACGGAAAGGGATTAAGCAAGCCCGCGGACGGGATTATTTCCCTTGAAGAAGGGGATTTGAAGTGCTATTTATACAATTTGCGTGAAAAAATCGGTGAAGTCGTTGTGGAAAACAAGGTCGGCGTAACGGATTTGTCCCCGTATGACGAATTTGGCGGGGTATGGACGGCTTCTTTGAAATTTGAGAATGTGAACGATCAATTCTTTGCGGAAATTAAGAAGGTTATCGCGGATAATTATGCGTTGCCGACGGTGGTAAGCGGCGATGGGCGCGTGTTCTGCTATCAAATTTCTAAGAAAAAATACCGCGTGTATTTATACAACGATAACGATTGGTTTACGTTTGCAACCGTTAAGCTGCCGTTTGGGATCAAAACTGCAAAATCGTTGATGAACGCTACCGCCTTGAAGGGCGTAAACGGCGACGAAATGACAGTAAAACTGATGAACAAGGGCGTGGAGATTATTGAATGTGTCCGCGCGGAAGAATAAAGGAGTAGAAAGTATGATTACGACGGTTACGGGTGACAAAAAAGCGGAGGAGCTTGGCGTTATTTCCGCGCACGAGCACGTTTTGATTGATATGCGAAAATGCGTGGATATTACGGGTGACGAGGGCGAGTTGTTCTATTCGCCTCTGACGGCGGAAAACAGGTGCGAAGTGTTTGCAAAGCCGTATGCGATTCTTGACAATGCGCTGTTGGACAATTTGGCTCTTGCCGAAAAGGAGTTGTTACGCTTTAAAGAGGCGGGCGGGCAAACGCTGGTCGATTGTACCCCCGACGAGATCGGCAGGGATCCGTTGGCTTTAAAGGCGCTGTCCGAAAAGACGGGCGTGGATATTGTGATGGGCTGCGGGCATTATTATCATAAGGCGCATTTCCCGTACGTGCAAAACGCGACGGTGGAGGATTTGGCGCAGGAAATGCGCGAGGATATCCTTGTCGGGGTGCGCGGTACGGGCGTAAAGGCGGGATTGATCGGTGAAATTGGCACTAGCGCGGTGATTTCCGCGGACGAAAAGAAGGTGCTGACGGCGGCGGGGATTGTCGGTGCGGAAACGGGAAAGGCGATCCACGTGCATACCGACCTTTACACCGAAAACGGGTTTGAGATTATTAAAACTCTGACGGCGGAAGGGGTGAAGGAGAACAAGATTTGCATCGACCATATCGACGTTTGGCTGCGCCCCGAATATATTTACGGACTGTTGGATAAAGGCGTGTATATCGAATTTGACAATTTCGGCAAGGAGTTTTACGTTTCGGAAAAGCTGCGCTTTGCGTACGATTTAGAGCGGGTAAAACTGCTGTCCCAGCTCATTAAAAGGGGCTACCAAAAGCAAATTTTGCTTTGCAACGATATTTGTTTAAAGACGATGTGGTGCGCGTACGGCGGCAACGGTTACGCTCATATTTTGCGGACGGTCAAGGACATGGCGTTGGAAAACGGAATAGACGAAAAAACCTACCGTTCGTTGCTGACGGAAAATCCCGTGGCGTTTTTAAGGTGAGCCTATTTAAGAAAGCGAATAAAAAAAGCCCCTTTTGAGAATTTTTTTCTCAAAAGGGGCTTATCTGTTATTCATTACATAAAATCCGTTTTGCCGATCAGATAATCGACGCTGACCTCAAAATATTCGGCAAGCAGTATCAGTTGGGCAATGCACGGCTCGTTGTGTCCGTTTTCCCAATGCGAAATTGCCATTTTGGACATATTTAAAAGTTTCCCCAACTCTTGTTGAGAAACGCCGCGTTCGGATCGTAATTCTTTTAATCGCTCTTTAAAACTTACCATATAAAAATTGTAACAATTTTAGTTACAAAACGCTTGACTGTAACGGAAACCGTTACTATAATAATATTGTGAACTATTTTGGAGGTTTTTATGAAAAAGAGGAAAGATATGTCGGATAAAGAACGCAGACAAGTGATTATTTGGCAAAACCAAATATGGTTTAAGAGTGTGATTGCTTTTCCTAGAACGTCAACGATTATTTGGATTTTGGTTTTTTTATATAAAGAAGTTAGGATATTTCTTGGACAAAACAGCACGCTTCCAATGATTCTTTGCGGGTTTGCGGGCTGTTTTTGGTGTATTTTTAATTACCTTATTTTAAAAATCCTTTTATCCTATCCAATTTTAAAGATTTGTTATTTGCAGAAGTTGTCGGAAAAAGAGGATTTAGAAGACGAGGAATAAAGTTTTAATAGAGAAGGGAAGCGTCCGCAAAAAATGCGGGCGTTTTTTTATCAACCCGTTGACAAAACGGGGCAGGTATGGTAAAATAAATTTAACAACAAAGCTGGACGGGGAAACCCGCCGAAGAAAGGAGAAAAAATGGCTTTTAATAACAATACTCAAAACGTATCCCCGCGCAAGGCGACAGAAATGAAGATTGTTACCTCTCGCATGAATTTGCTTTTGGTGGCGGCGCTGACCTTGATCAACGTAATTTTGTTGCTGTGCGGCAGCGATACGTATATGCTGTTTTCGGCGACGGTGCCTTACGTTTTGGTGCTTTTGGGAATGACCTTTTGTGGAAAAATGCCGGAGGCGTATTATAAAGAAGTATTAGGGGGCGAAATCCCGTCAATGGACGCCGCGTTTTTATGGGCGATGGTGTTTGTGGCGGTCGTGATTGTTGCGGCGTACGTTTTTTGTTGGTACGCGGCGAAAAAACGCCCCGTGCTTTGGCTGACGGTGGCGGCGGTTTTGTTTGGGATAGACTGCGTTTTGTTGGTGATTACGTACGGGTTTAACGTGGGAATGGTGCTTGATTATTTGATGCATATTTGGGTGATGTATTATTTGATTGTCGGCGTTACGTCGGGGATCAAGTTGAAAAAGCTGCCGCCTGAGGAAGAGCCTACGCCCGTACAAACGGCAACGTCGTCGCAAGGGGAGGGATTTTTCGGCGAAAATATCGCCGCCGAACCCGTACAGCCTACGCAAGACGAGGCGAACAATGTTGAACAGGAAACGGAACAAGCCGATATAGAGGAACAAAAAGAGGAATAACGACGGGGCAGGTATGCGTTGAAATGAAAAAAAGCTCGCGAAAAAATCGCGGGCTTTTTGCATTTCATTTTGGGATAGAAAGAAAAAATAATTTACAATTTTGTACCATAAATTTATGATTATATAAAGACAAAACGGACAAGCGGTGATATAATAGAAGAAAAAATAAAAAACGGAGGTATCCATATTATGGGTAGAATTTGCATTCCCGATTGGGAGTATCAGGAAAGAATTAAGAAAGCAGCGCAACTTGTTGCGGCGAAAGGACTTGACGCAATGCTTGTCGTTTCGACGGAAAGCGATTACGCAAACGCGCGTTACTTTTCGGGCTTTTGGCCCTTGTTTGAAAGAGCGGGTGTGTTAATCGGCGCAAACGGAAAAGCGGTGCTGCTGGTAGGCCCCGAATCTGCGATCTTCGCAAAAGACTTCGGTAAAATCGACAAGGTTATGGTATTAAAGGAATTCCGCGAATCGGCAGACCCTGCATACCCCGAACTTGTACCCGATACCTTTAAAATGGCGTTCGATTACATTGGCGCAACGGGCGAAAATCTTAAAATTGGTTTGGGTAGCTACGTAGAATGCACCTTGCCTATTATGGAAGGATTGAAAGATACGTTCCCTAAGGCGGAAATTAGTATTTGTAGCGATATTATGGTGGCACTCCGTTCCATTAAGAGCGAAAACGAGCTTGCTTGTATCAAAGAAGGGTTTAGAATCGTTGAGCTTGCGACGGACGAAGTTATCAAGGCTTTGAAACCCGGCGTAACTGAATTGCAAATGGTCGGTGTTGCGCAAAGAGTAATTTATGAAAACGGTGCAGAATACGAGGGGTTGCCTATGTACGTATTTAGCGAATCTTCAACTCGCCATGCAATTAGCCGTTCGACGTATAAAACGATTGGTAAGAATGATATCGTACAGCTTAACCTTTCGGCGAAAATTGACGGATATTCTCCCGCAATCGGTCTTCCCGTGTTCATGGGGAAGGCGGAAGGCGAGAAGAAAGAACTTGTTGAATTTTGCTTAAAGATGCACGACTGGACGACGGCAAATCTTAAAGCTGGTATGAAAGCAGACGTTGTTCCCAAGAAATTCTTGCAAATGTTCAAGGACGCGGGCTATGAAAAGAACTACGTATATGGCCCTTGCCACGGTACGGGTATGATCGAAGTAGAAGCGCCTTGGATGGAAACCTCTTCCGATTATATTTTGAAGAAGAATATGACGTTCCAGGTGGACACTTTCATTTCTGGCTCGACCTTTGGTTGCCGTTGGGAAAAAGGCATCGCGATCAAGGAAGACGGCGTAGAAAGCTACACCGATTATTTGAAGAAGGGCATTATCGAACTCGGCTTCTAATTTAAAACGACGTATTTACATCGCAATACAGCGTTGCGCTGTGGCAACCTTCGGTCATTTACGCAAAGTAAACTCCCTCAGGTTATCCTCGCGCGCCTTGTCTTGCTTGTATCTCCGCCGTTTTCCAAACGACGTATATACGTCGCATAACTTTGTCGGGCTTACGTTTTGTCTTGGTCGTGTACGCCAAAGTACACTCCCATCGCCAAACCCGCGCCCTTCGCGTTCTGCTTGTATCTACGCCGTTTTATATAGGGCAACAGTCTTGTACACAACAAGCGATAATCTATGACAAAAAAATCGGCGGGCGGGAAAATCCCGCCCGCTAAATAAAAAAAGAGGTAAAAAATTATGATTCTTGATAAATGCTTTCCGCGCGAAGTAAAATACGTGCAGGAAAAAAATATCCCCCTCGTGATCGTCGGGGGAACGGTTGAATATCACGGCCCGCACTGCTCGTACGGGTGTGATACGTTGGTGGCGGAAGGCTTGGTGAAAAAGCTTGCCGAAACGAAAGAGATGATGCTTGCACCGACCATTTCTTACAGCCCGTCCAGCTATGCCGTTGGCGGCAGAAAGAGCGGTACGGTACACGTTCCCGAACGTGCGTTTGAGGACTACGTTTATTACGTGTTCAAGAGCATGCTGTATTCGGGATTTAGAAACATTTACGTCGTTATTCATCACCAGTTTGAACAAGAAAGCGAAATGCCTATGACTCTTTGCTATCGCACGGCGGCAAAGCGCGCGACTATGGAATATCTGGAAGAAACGATGGGCGAAGGCTGGTGGGGCAGCGAATCGTACGCAAATTATTATGAGGAGCTGGAAGGCGCGAACAACCCGTTCAGCTGGATCAAAGTAATCCCTACGATGAGCACCGCCGTACAAAACGCGACGGGTTACGACCACGCAGGCAAATACGAAAGCTCTATTTTGATGGCTTTGTATCCCGAATGTATCAAGCTTGACCGTATCGACGACATCAAGCACTGGTTTACCGAATCCGCGCGCGAAGCCAGCATGGAAATCGGTAAAGAAATGGTGGAAAAATCGCTGGAATACCTCAATGAGGCGATTAAGTAAACCTTTAAAAATAGAACGCAACAAAAAACCCCTCCCCCGGGGCGGAGAGGGTTTTATCTTGCCGGAAATTATTCGGCGTTTTTTACGTTTTCAACGGGGTCGATTTGGGTATTTTTCGCT
>JAZKXM010000019.1:0-14834 GCA_045611585.1 Candidatus Scatosoma sp.
CGGCGTTTGAAAAGAGAAAAATATGGTTCAACCTGATAAAATAGTGCGTTCTGATCGAAAGACTCTTTCCATTTCCGTCGATTGCTTTGGACGGCTGATCGTGCGCGCGCCGCGGCGGTGCAGCGAGGAAAAAATAGCGTCTTTTTTGCGCGAAAAAGAGGGTTGGATTTTACGCCACCAAGCCAAAAAGGCGGGGGCAGGGGAGAGTTTACCGCCCGAAAACCTCGACGGGTTTTCTTTTTTATTGTTAGGAAAGCCGCACGTCGTTCGGCTGTGGGAGGGCAAAAAAATTTCTTACGATCAGCAAAATTTTCAGCTGTTCGTACCCCGTGACAACCCGCATGGGCGCGTCACAAAATGGCTAAAAGAAAACGCGAAACGCATTTTTTTAAAATTAGCAACCGAGCGCGCAAAGGAAATAGGTGTTTCCTTTCCGTCTTTGACGGTAAATTCGGCAAGCTCGCGTTGGGGGTCTTGCTCGTATAACGGAGCGTTGCATTTTTCCTTTCGGCTGATCTATGCCCCGCGGGAAATGATTGATTACGTGGTGGTACACGAGCTGTCGCATATCCTGCACCATAATCACAGCGCGG
This sequence comes from Candidatus Scatosoma sp., assembly GCA_045611585.1. Taxonomy (GTDB): domain Bacteria; phylum Bacillota; class Clostridia; order Christensenellales; family Borkfalkiaceae; genus Scatosoma. The sequence continues at coordinate 594 of JAZKXM010000019.1, forward strand.
CGTTTTGGGCGGCGGTGGAAAGGGTGTTGCCCGATTACCGACCCAAACGGGCGTGGATCAAGGATAGGGGATATTTGTTGCATATTTTTTAAAGAAAAAACTCCAATCGCGTAAAAGTGCGTTTAAGAAAAGCGCTCTTGCGGTATAAATTAAGAGAAGAGAACAACGCCGATTTTTGATCGGGGATAGAGGATACTTATGTTAAAGTTAGAAGGGATTTCTTATCGCGTCAGCGACGAGCTGGGCGAAAAGACGATATTAAAGGACGTAAATTTGTGCTTGGACGAGCGGTTTGTGGCGTTTACGGGACCCAACGGCGGCGGTAAATCGACGCTTGCGAAGGTGATTGCGGGGATTATAAAGCCGACGTCGGGGCGTATCTACTTGGACGGCGAGGATATTACCGATTTATCGGTAACCGAACGCGCCAATCGAGGAATTTCCTACGCCTTTCAACAGCCCGTCCGCTTTAAAGGGCTGACCGTGCGCGACCTTATCAATATCGCCGCAGGAAAAAACACGAAGGTTTCCGACGCTTGCGCCTACCTTTCGGAGGTGGGGCTTTGCGCACGGGATTATTTAAACCGCGAGGTAAACGCCTCCCTTTCGGGCGGGGAATTGAAACGGATTGAGATTGCTACTATTTTGGCGCGTGCAACGAAATTGTCCGTATTCGACGAACCCGAAGCAGGGATTGACCTTTGGAGCTTTGGCAATTTGATCAACGTCTTTGAAAAAATGCACGAAAAGACGAAGGGGAACATTTTGATTATTTCCCACCAAGAGCGAATTTTGAATATCGCGGACAAAATCGTTGTGATTGCGGACGGAAGGATAGAAAACGTAGGCAAAAAAGAGGATATTTTACCCAAACTGTTGGCGGCAAAGACCTGCAAGGTCTTGACGGACAAGCTGTAAGCGGAGGCGTAGTATGGACGCGATTGAAAAAGATTTATTGTTACAGATCGCCGATCTGCACGGCGTACCCGAAGGGGCGTATAACATTCGCGGCAACGGGCAGTTGCAGGGCAGAAACACAACGGCGAATATCGACATCGTCACCAAGACGGACGGAAAATCGGGCATTGATATCTTCATCAAGCCGGGTACGAAAAAGGAGAGCGTGCATATCCCCGTCGTCATCAGCAAGGCGGGCTTGCAAGAGGTAGTATATAACGATTTTTATATCGGCGCAGACTGCGACGTAGTAATCGTCGCGGGGTGCGGAATCCACAACTGCGGCGGGGTGGATATGACCTCTCGCCACGACGGCGTGCATACCTTTTACGTAGGCAAAAACGCGAAGGTAAAATACGTTGAAAAGCATTACGGCGAAGGGGACGGCAACGGTAAAAACGTAATGAATCCCGAAACGGTGGTGCATTTGGACGAGGGCGCGGTTTTAGAGATGGAAACCACGCAAATCAAAGGGATTGATTCGACCAAACGAATCACCCGCGCTACGTTAAAAGCGGGCGCAAATTTCGTTGTCAAAGAAAAGTTATACACGCACGGGAAGCAGGTTGCGGATACCGATTTCGTGATTGATATGGACGGCGAGGGTTGCAGCGCGGATATTATTTCCCGTTCGGTAGCGGCGGACGAATCCCGCCAACATTTCGTATCGACGATGAACGGCAACGCGGCGTGCCACGGGCATACCGAATGCGACGCAATTATTATGGACAAGGCTTCGGTAACCGCCGCGCCCTGTCTTTCGGCAAACGACGTCAATGCAGAGCTGATCCACGAGGCGGCGATCGGGAAGATCGCAGGCGAACAGCTGATCAAGCTGATGACGTTGGGCTTGTCCGAAAAGGAAGCGGAAGAACAAATCATAAAAGGATTTTTACATTAATAATCGACAATAAATTAAAGAGGTGATAATATGAGCGAGCTTGCATACAAAAGAACGAACGTTTACGAGAAAGCGGACGAAAAGACCATGAAGGCGATTTTCGATTACGCGGAAGGGTACAAAAAGTTTTTGGACGAAGGAAAGACGGAGCGCGAAGTGTGCGCTTACGTGGAAGAAGAAGCGAAAAAGCAGGGATATAGACCCTATACTTTCGGCGAAAAGTTAAAGGCGGGAGATAAGGTTTATTACAATAACCGCGGCAAAAATCTGTACCTCATTCGCGTAGGGACGGAGGACGTCGCCAAAGAGGGAATCCGCATTATCGCGTCCCATATCGACAGCCCACGTATCGACTTAAAGCAGGTGCCGCTGTACGAATCTGACGGCGTCGCGCTTGCCAAAACGCATTATTACGGCGGTATTAGAAAATATCAATGGGCGGCAATCCCCCTTGCGTTGCACGGAACGGTAGTGCTTGCAAACGGCAACGTAATCGACGTGAAGATCGGCGAGGACGAAAACGACCCTGTCTTTTACATCAGCGATCTGTTGCCCCATTTGGCGGCGAAACAAAACGCGAAACCCTTGGGCGAAGGGCTCGGCGGCGAGGATTTGAACATTTGGTTCGGCAATATCCCTTATACGGCGGCGAAAGACGATAAGGACAAGACGGTAAAAGAAAATCTTTTGCATATCTTAAACGACAAATACGGTATGAAGGAAGAGGATTTTTTAAGCGCAGAACTTTCCCTCGTCCCCGCCTTCAAGGCTCGCGACGTGGGTCTTGACAGAGGTCTGTTGGCAGCGTACGGTCACGACGACAGAGTTTGCTCTTATCCCGCCTACACGGCGTTGTTCGATACTCCGTCGGACAAAACGGTGATGGTGGTGCTTGCGGACAAGGAAGAAATCGGCAGCGAGGGTACGACGGGTATGCAAAGTGCGATTTTCGGCGACCTGATCGACGCGATCGCATGGTCGTTCGGCGTTCCTTCGGCGGCGGTGCGCGCAAAATCGAAATGCCTGTCCGCGGACGTCAACGCGGGGTACGACCCCAATTTCAAAGACGTTTGCGAACCGCTGAACAGCACCTATCTTTCTTGCGGAACAGGAATTACCAAATTTACGGGCTCGCGCGGGAAGGGCGGCTCTAACGACGCGGATGCGGAATTTGTTGGCGAAATTAGAAAGATGTTCAACGAAAACGGCATCATTTGGCAAACGGGCGAGCTTGGCAGGGTAGATGTCGGCGGCGGCGGCACGGTTGCGAAATTCGTTGCGAAAATGAACATCAACACCGTCGATATCGGCGTACCCGTTATCTCCATGCACTCCCCTTACGAGGTCGTTTCCAAGGCGGACGTGTATCAAGAATATTTGGCGTTCTGCGCGTTTGTGAAATAAAAATAGAAAAAAGTCAAAAGAAAAACTCCTCCGAAAGCGTTTGCCCTCGGAGGAGTTTTCGTTTGTATTTATAAAAATTATTTTACCTGAACGCCGTCCTCGCCAACGACGATCTGGGAAGAATAGAAGGCGGTCAGCCCGTTGACCATTTCTTCATAATCGCATTTTGCAAAGCATTCCACAGCCGAATGCATAGCAAGCTGAGCAAGCCCGATATCCGCGCTGAGTACGCCGACGTGTTCCAAAGAAATGCTGCCAAGCGTGCCGCCGCTACGCATATCCGAGCGGTTGAAGAAGGTTTGGTGTTTGACCCCTGCGCGGTTAAACACGGTTTTGACAACGGCAGCGGACATAGCGTCCGTGGTGTAGGCTTTATCCGCGTGCGCTTTAATTACCACGCCGCCGCCCATCACCGTCTTGTTGGTGGGGTCGCTCTTTTCAGGATGGTTGGGGTGCATTGCGTGCGCGTTATCCGCCGACAGCAGGAAGGAGGACGCAAGCGATTTATAATATTCGTTTTCGTCAAATTTGAAGGCGTAGGCGATACGCTTTAATACGTTTTCCAAAAAGTCGCCCGCCGCGCCCGTCAAGGTACGGCTGCCGATTTCTTCGCTGTCCAAACAAGCAGCAATACATACGCCGCCCGCCGCCGCGTGCGAAACCAACCCCTCCAAGGAAGAATATACGCTGGTCAAATTGTCAATGCGGGGGGACGCTAAAAATTCGTCGTTCGCGCCGAAGGTATAGGGCGCGTCTGCGCTGACAAGGTACAGATCGTGCGCAACCACTTCGCGGTCAGTGACAAAAGAAGTCCACCCCGCACCCTCCTCGCCTGTTTTCAAGGAAAACAGCGGTTGCAGATCCGTTTGCGCGTTGACGGTAAACCCTTCGTTGACGCCCCTGTTCATATGCACAGCCAAGGACGGAATCGTCACTACCTTTTCGGAAACGACGTGCTGGGAAAGAAGCGCACCGTTTTCTTCTACGACGATCCTGCCCGCCACCTTCAGCGGTCTGTCAAAGAAGGAATAAAAAATTCCGCCGCCGTATTTTTCAGCGTTCAGCGTAGTGTAAACGCCACCGTCGCGGACGGGATTTTCTTTCAGCTTCAGCGCGGGAGAATCGGTATGCGAAGCCACGATACGGAAGGCAAAATCGTCCAAGCCGTCCACCGTAAAGGCGATCAGCGCGCTGCCGCCGCGCACGACGAAATATTTACCGCCCTCGCAAAGCTGCCAATCGTCCGTTTCCTTTAACCGAACAAAGCCGTGCCGCTCTAAAAACGCCGCCGCGTTTTCCGTCGCCTGATAGGCGGTGTAAGAATTTGCTAAAAAATCAATCAAACCTTGCATATTGCACCCCTTAAAGAGTTCTTTCTTCCATATTGTAGCATTTTTTCACGAGTTTGACAAGTAAACGGGGCGGGTGAGCGGAAAAGATTTGCTTGCTTTTATAATTTTATCACAAAATGAAAAAATGGTGAAATGGTTAACTAAAATATAAGAAATCCTTGACAATTAAACAAAAATGTCATATAATTAATTTACATTTTGAAAAAAGTGAGTACTTAAATACGTTTTTTACAGGTGAAGCCATGGAAACAAGAGGCAGAAAAACAAAAAAAATCGTCCACGACGAAGGAATCGACAAGGAATATCTAGGCAAAATTTTCATTATGATTAAGCAGATGGAAAACATCTCCGTGGTCAGCAAAAAAAGTCGGTTTAACAGCAGCGAAATTCGGTTGATAACCGAGGTAATTATGGCGCAATATTCGGGCAAGAGATTGATCTCTACCCAGCTAGCGACCAAGCTGGGTATTACCCGTTCGGCGATTTCGCAAATCGTCAACAAGCTGGAAAGTGAAAACATCATTCGTCGCGTTCCCGACGAGGTGGATAAAAAAATTGCGTATATCGAGCTGTCGGGAAAATCGCAAGAGGCGTACGAGGAAGAAATCGCGCTCGCGCAAGGCTTTGTCGGACGGATCATTGACGAGTTTGGCGTCACCAAGCTGGATAAGCTGTTGGCGCTCGCCGAAGAATTTTCCGAAACGATTAACGAATTGAGAAACCAATGACAAACGAACGAGGAAAAAAGAAAGCACGTCGCTTTCTTTTTTCTCATTTAGGGAATAGTTAAAAATAATTAACAAAACACGCCGCAAAAGAAGGCGCGGCGGTTGGAGAGAAAATATGTTAAAGTTAATTGACGTAAAAAAGGATTACGTTACCGCAGGCTCGACGGTTCAGGCGTTGAAAGGGGTGTCCCTGCATTTTCGCCGTAACGAATTCGTTTCCATTTTAGGCGCGTCGGGGTGCGGCAAGACGACGCTGTTAAACATTATCGGCGGGCTGGATCATTACACGTCGGGGGATTTGATTATCAACGGAAAATCCACCAAAAATTACACCGATCGCGATTGGGACGTATATAGAAACCACCGTATCGGGTTTGTTTTCCAGTCGTATAACCTCATTCCGCATCAAACGGTGCTGGGCAACGTAGAGCTAGCGTTGACGATCGCGGGCGTATCCAAGGAAGAACGCCGTCAGCGTGCCAAGGACGCCCTGATTCGGGTAGGGCTGGAAAAGGAGCTGTACAAACGCCCCAACCAGCTTTCGGGCGGGCAAATGCAACGTGTGGCGATTGCCCGCGCACTTGTCAATAATCCCGAAATTTTGTTAGCGGACGAACCGACGGGCGCGTTGGATACCACTACCAGCGTGCAGATTATGGAGTTGATCCGCGAAATCGCAGGGGAACGGCTGGTTGTGATGGTAACGCATAACCCAGAGCTTGCAGAACAGTATTCCTCGCGCATCGTGCGGCTGTCCGACGGGCTGGTGGTTGCCGACTCTAACCCCTATTCGCTGGACGAAGAGGAGAGGCAAGAGGACGGGACGGAAACGGTACAAACGGCAGAAAGGGCGGTAGAAAGCGTTGAAACGCCGAAAAAGAAGAAAGGTCGCGGAAAGGAACGCGCGGCGATGTCCTTTAAAACCTCGTTGGGGTTAAGCGGGCGAAACCTGCTTGCAAAGCGGGGCAGGACGATTATCACCAGCGTTGCAGGCAGTATCGGGATCATCAGCGTATGCTTGGTGTTGGCACTCTCTAACGGGTTCAACGGCTACATACTGAAAACGCAAGAGGATATGCTGTCCTCCTCTCCCCTGCAAATCACCGAAACGACGTTGGACGTCGGCGCGATTATGACGGGAATGAACTCGGCAGGGGACATTCCCGAGCTGGATAAAATCGGGGATCAGGTATATGTCAACTCCTTTTTAACGAATATCGCGCACGGAATGACGGTGACGAACAATCTTTCGGACGAATATTTAAAATATATCGGCGAGGATATGGACAAGGATTTATATACGGCAATCGTTTACAGCAGCGGTATGACGATGAATAACGTTTTATATACGGACGTAGAAATCGACGAAAACGGCGAAACGAAAAACGCCGTAATGTCGCTGTCGGGCTTGAAGGCGTATTATACCCTCAAACTGACCCAGCAGGAGGAAAAGTACGCCAGCCTTGCCTATTTGGTGGATTATTTAGGCAGCGTTTACGGGAAGATGCCGGGTACGTCGGACGTTTCCTCGTCAGAGTTCGGTAAATACGTTTTGTCCCAATACGACGTCGTGGGCGACGAGGGGCATTTCCCCACGAAGGCAAACGAGGCGGTGTTGGTGGTCGGTGCTAAAAACGATATGACCGATCTCACCTTGGCGCAGCTCGGCTTTATCGGTGAAGAAGAATTTTTGGCTCTTTTCCCGCAAGAGGGCGAGGAGGAGGTAGAAAAAGAGGAGTATATGATCCCCTTCGATAAAATCCTCGGCAAGAAATTTATGCTGAACTATAACGATGCCGTATATACGCCGTCAACGGGGGGCGAATATTTGTACGATTACGCCGACCGCAGGGAAACGTTGGGTACGCCTTCGGCGGATTATGGCGTAGAGGTGACCATTACGGCAGTTTTGCGCCTCAAAGAGGGAATGAACTACGGCTGTTTGGGCAACGGCGGTTTGTTCTTGACGGAGCAGCTTTGCGCAGAATATTTAGAAAAGAATATGACGTCGCAGCTGTCCGCCACTTTGCGCGAACAAGCGGTGCGCGTCGCCGAATTTAACGCCTTGTCGCAGGCGCTTACCAATATGCAGCCCACCGACCCTTCGTATATGCAAAAAGTGCAACAATTCAGCGCGTATTTGACGCAATACGCACCCCTTTTCAAGCGCGCGGCAAAGACGGTAGAGGCATATTATATGTCGGGCGCGTCGATGGCAGGGGAAGAAAACGGCGGGGCAAACAATCCCTTGGCTACGCTACTCAAAAATTGCTGGTTCTTGTACGGGGATACGGCAATCAGAGAGGTCGGCGGTAAGGACGTGATCAATTCCATCGCTATCTATACGGACAGCTTTGAGGCAAAAGAGGGCATTCTTGCACATTTGGATAAATGGAACGATACCCACGAAACGGGCGAACAGGTCAAATATACGGACACGGTCGGGATGATGATGACAATGGTGCAGACCATTTTGGACGCGATTACCTACGTTTTGGTTGCGTTCACGGCAATCTCTCTCGTTGTTTCGTCGGTAATGATCGGCATTATTACGTACGTTTCGGTGGTGGAACGTACGAAAGAAATCGGCGTGTTGCGGTCTTTGGGCGCAAGGAAAAAGGACATCAAAAATCTGTTCAATGCCGAAACGTTCATTATCGGTTTGGCGTCGGGCGCGTTCGGCGTGGCGGTCACTTACTTAATTTCGTTGGCGGTAAACGCAATTTTGGGTGCGTTGACGGGGATATACACCCTTGCCAGCCTGCCCTTCGGTTCGGCGTTGACGATGGTGATCGTCAGCATTGTGCTTACGTTGATTAGCGGCTTGATCCCCGCACGGGCGGCGGCGAAAAAAGACCCCGTAATCGCACTTCGTACCGAGTAATCAAAAAAGAAAACATGCGGGAGGGGGAAGGATGGAAAGACGGGATTTTACAATCAGCTCGTCCTTTGACGGGCTGACATTGCACGGCAGCTTGCTGTTGCCGAACGGAACGCCCAAAGCGGTCGTGCAGGTGTTGCACGGCATGTGCGAATTCCGCGAAAAATATTTCGATTTTGCCGAATATTTTGTCAATAACGGCTACGCCGTCTGTATCCACGACCATCGCGGTCACGGCGACAGCGTGCGCGACGAAGGGGATCGCGGCTATTTTTACGAGCGCTCGGGAGAATGGATCGTCGAGGATAGCTATCAGGTGACCGAATATATCAAACAAGAATTTGCCAACCTGCCCGTATATCTGTTCGGGCACAGTATGGGTTCGATGGTGGCGCGGTGCTATTTGCAACGGCACGACGACGCAGTGCAAAAGGTGATCGTGTGCGGCTCGCCCAGCAAAAATCCTTTGGTGGGCGCGGCAATCGCATTGACAAAATGTATGACGTTGTTTAAGGGCGCGCGGCACAGAAGCAAAATGCTTGCCCGCCTTTCGACGGGAAAATGTAACGACGCATTCCCCGGCGAGGGCCCCGGCGCGTGGGTAACGCGGGATCGGCAGTACCTTTTGCCCTATCTTGAAAACCCCAAATATCTGTTCACCTTTACCTGCAACGGGTTTGAAAACCTGTTCCGCTTGATGAAGCATACTTATACAAAAAAACGTTACGCGGTGAAAAATCCCGATCTGCCCATTTTGTTCACGTCGGGCAGCGACGACGGAGTAATGGTCAGCGAAGAAAAATGGCTGGCTTCGCAAGCGGAGTTACGAAAGGCAGGGTACCGTAACGTAGGCGGGAAGCTGTATCATGGCTATCGCCACGAAATCCATAACGAAATCGGCAAGGAAAAAGCCCTTGCGGATATGCTGGCGTTTTTTGAAAAATAACCGCGCATAGTTCAAAAAAGGTTGCGCATACTGTATGCACAGGAGGAAACAGTATGCGTATTGCCAATATTATTGCTTATATTCTGGTAATTGTCGGCGCGGTAAACTGGGGGCTGTTCGGGTTCTTCAATTTCAACCTCGTATCGACGATTTTCGCCGGCGCAAGATCGGTAGGCGCGGTGATCGTTTACACGCTGATCGCTTTGTCCGCGTTGTGGCTGATCATTTCGCCGATCATCGAAGGCGGCGTGCTTTGGTTGAACAGTAAGCGCGCAAAATAACGGACGTTTCCGTTAGAAAAGAGGCTTATGCTTAGTCGTAGGCCTCTTTTTTTGCCATTATCGACCTTTTTCATCTTTTTTTCAATCTTTTGGTGGCAAAATTTTTTTCAAACTATTGATTTTTTTATATTCGTGTAGTATAATAATCTCACGGAAAAAAATTCCGTAAAGCGAATGAAGGAGAAAAAAGCTATGTTAAATTCGTTACTAATCAGTACGGGCGCGAGCGTCGGCATTGTAATCGCCGTGGTTGTCGCGTTGCTCGTCATCATCCTTATTTCTTGGTGGATCAAAACCCGCAACGGGTTTGTCAGGTTAAAAAACAAGGTAGAGGAAGCCTTTTCGACCATCGACGTATATCTGAAAAAGCGGTTCGACCTGATTCCTAACCTCGTCGAAACGGTAAAGGGCTACGCTTCGCACGAAAGCGAAACTCTGCAAAAAGTAGTTGCTGCGCGCAACATCGGGATCAGCGCAAAAACGCCCGAGGCAAAAATGCAGGCGGCAAACGAACTGACGGGTTCTTTGCGCACCTTCTTTTCCGCCGTTTCCGAAAGCTATCCCCAGCTGCAAGCCAACACCAACTTCCTTGGCCTTCAAAACCAATTAAAGGGTATCGAGGGCGAGCTGGAAAGCGCGCGCCGCTATTACAACGGCGTAGTCAAGAGCTTTAATACCAAGCTGGAACTTTTCCCCGACAGTATCGTCGGCAAACGTATGGGTTCGGAATATACGAAGAAAGAATATTTCGAGCTGGACAGCGCGGAAGAACGTCAAAACGTGAAGGTAAAATTTTAATTACGCGATAATTTGCGGTAGAAAAAGATGAAACTGATTAAGAAAAAACACAAAAGGGCCGCGTTTTTTGCGGCGCTTTTGTCCTTTATATTGTTGTTGTTTTTGCCCGTTCTAGCCAAGACGGACGTCGGGCAGGGCTCCGTGCGCGCAAGCGCGGCAGGGGACTATATCGCCGTGCACCGTTACGACGTGACGATGACCGTTTGCGAAAATAGGGAAATCCTCGTCAATGAAAAAATCGACGTCGAGTTTTTAACCAGCGGCTTAACGATGTTTTATCGCAGTTTTCCGTTGGAAGGCGACCAGTTTTACAATATCACGGCAAAATGCGACGGCAACCCCGATTTTTCCTATTACGTAAAGGATAACCCCGACGTTGAAGACTTTTTGGACGTCAACTGCGTCGGCGGAGCGCAAAAGGGCAAACGCTGGACGTACGAAATTGATTATACAATGATGATTTCCGCGGACGACGTAAAAAACGGAATGATCCTTGACGTAGTTGGGACGGGCTGGCCCGTGCCCTTGAAAAACGTAACCGTCACCGTCAATTTCCCCAGCGAATTGCATTCCTACAAAGTGTATTCGGGCGGGTATGGCGGCAATGCCGCATTTGACGGAACGATCGAACAGAGCTCGGACGGCAAAGCTCTCGTGCTGAAAACGGACTTGCTTTCGCGGGTTTACAATTCTTCCTTCGGCGAATATATGGCGGAGGGGATCACCCTGCGCTTTACGCTTGGCGAAGGAGTGTTACAGTCTTACACAACAACGAGAATGTTCACCGAAAATATGTGGTGGCTGATCGTGGTGGCGATCGTCGGCGTAGCGTTGACGGTCGTGGCGGTGGCATTTATGCGGACGCATAGAGAGCTGGTAACCGTCGTCAATATCAAAGCCCCCGACAGTATGGACCCGATGGTGATGGGCAGACGTCTGGACGGAGTAACGGATACGGAGGACGTAACCTCTATGATCTACTACTTCGCGGAAAAGGGGTATTTGCAGATAGACCTTTCGGACGAGGACGACCCCGTCTTAATCAAAAATCGAGATATCCCCACCGATCTTCCCGCGCACCAGCGCACGCTGTTTAACGGACTGTTCAGCGGCAAAACGCTGGGTACGCGAGTCCCCATTTCCTCGCTTGCAAACAAATACTACGTCGCCATTGACAAGGCGTCCGTGCAGGTAAAGGGAGCGGAAATTAAGCATTACGAAAACAAATCGGGGCTGGGCTTGTTCCTTGGCGGCTTAATCGCACTTGCGCTCGTAACCCTTGTGCCGTTGTTTTTGTCCTTGGCGAAGGTGGGCGGCGGGTATTGCTATTTCCTCGGCTTGATATCCTTCTTCCCGATTGGAGTTATTATCTTTTTGGATACCGTTCGGCAGGGCTACCGCTACAAATGGACGAGTGGCAAACGCACGCTGTTTTTCTGCTTGCAGCTGATTATCGCCGCGCTGTGGGCGCTAGTTTACGTGCTTGCCCTTGCGCAGCATTTCATGACGGAATTCGAATTACTGGTCACCGTTCTCGGCGGAATCGCTTGTACGTTTATTGCGCCGCGCGCGCTTTCTCGGACGGAGAAATATAACGAAAGCTTGGGTCAGATCTTGGGCTTTAAAGATTTTATCGTCCATACGGAGGAGGATAAGATCAAGATAATGCTGGCAGAAGATCCCCAGCTGTATTATCATATTTTGCCTTACGCGCAGGTGCTGGGCGTAACGGACGAATGGACGGATAAATTTAAGGCGATCACGTTAGAGCCTCCCGTTTGGTATGTCGGCGGCAGAATGACGGTGTTCGATTATATGCTCTTAAACCGCTGTATGCGTCGTGCAACGGCGTCGATGATCTCCCGCCCCAGAAATTCTGGCACGGGCAGAAGCGGCGGCGGTGGCAGCTTTGGCGGATTTTCGGGCGGCGGCCACGGCGGCGGCGGTGGCGGCGCAAGATAAGAAAAATAAGTAAATATCCACCCGCTATGCGGGTGGATATTTACTTACAAAATAGACCGTTTATATTCGAGGGGGGACATGTGCGCTATTTTTTTAAAGCAAATGGAAAAATATTGCGGCGTGTCAAATTGCAACAGCGCGGCAATCTGCGAAAAATTATATTTTCCTTCGCGGATCAGCTTTTTCGCTTCGTCTATCTTCAAGCGGTTATAATAATTCATCATCCCACCCGCGGCATAGCTTGAAAAGAGGTTTTTGACGGTGCTGGCACTTTTGCCTACCTTTCTTGCCACCTCCTCAACGGACAGTCGCCCGTAAACGTTTTCTTCTAAAATATCAACGATCTCCTTGACGTCGGAGGGGATTTCTACGCCGTTGACCTTATAATTGTATCTAGATTTTTTGGCTAGGACGTCCTTGTTTCGGCTTAAACTGATAAGGAAAATCTCCAACAAATTTTTCGTCATTTGGCTGCTGCCGAACGGGGGATTTTCCAGCTTAGTCAGCGTTTGCAAAAGGGGATTTCGCTCGTCCGCGAGGCGGTAGGTGGCAAGCCCCTCTTTAAACAGCATAGCAAACAAAGCCTTTTCTTCGCTGGTCAAACGAAAAATTTTCCCCTCAAAATATTTCATAGCCTTGCTTTTGCATTCAAAGGTAAGAATCGAGATATTCGGTGCAGTGCTTTTGTTGCCCGAAAGGTTATGAAATTCGTTGGGCTTATGAAAGGTCAGCTCGCCCCCCTTCAACACAAATTGCCGCTTGTCGGCGGTGCAGATCATTTCCCCCTTGTCGATATACACGATCTCCCAAAAATCGTGCCGTTCGCCGTCGTAACAAAAGTCTTTCGAACATTCCATATAAAAGATGGTGATCAGCTTTTCAACGTTGAACACTTTTGGAAAGCCGTGTCTTATAAAATTATCCTTCATAGTTTTTCCCTTTGTCTGATTTTATAAATATTATAACCGAAATTATATTCCAATGCAACTAAAAATAAGCTATAATTAAGAAAAAGGAGGATAGAAAGTTATGTACACAGTACTAGTAATCTCTTGTCACCCCGACGATATGGAAATCGCATGCGCGGGGACGCTGCTCAAATGTAAAGAGAGAGGGGACCGCGTGGTGGTTTGCCATCTTTCCAGCGGCAATTTAGGTCACGTAGTAATCCCCCCTGACGAATTGAAGGTAATCCGTGCGGGCGAGGCGCAAAGAAGCGGCGCAATCGGCGGGTTTGAGGTGATGTGGGGCGGCTTTGACGACCTTGAAATTTACGATAACAACAAAGAATCGCGCGACAAAGTGGTAAAGGTAATCAAGCAGGTGAACCCCGGTTTTATCATCACGCACGATCCTAACGATTATATGCCCGACCATACGGCGGTTGCGCGGCTTGTGTTTGACGCCAGCTTTACGGCTACCCTGCCCAACTATCACGTGGACGGAGTGGAAGGCGCGGCTCGTTTAGTGCCTATTTATTATATGGACACCCTTGCGGGTGTAAACTTTAATCCGACCGAATTCGTGGACGTAACCCCGTATATCGACAAAAAACTGCAAATGCTGGAATGTCACGAATCGCAAATCGTATGGATGCGCGATCACGATCATATCGACTTCCCCGATATGGTAAAAACGTGTTGCCGTTACCGTGGCTATCAATGCGGAGCAGAATACGCGGAAGGCTTCAAGCAATGTCAGGTGTACTTAAAGGGCACAGCGAAACGCCTACTCCCTTAAAACGGCGTATATACGTCGCAATACAGCGTTGCGCTGTGGCAACCTTCGGTCATTTACGCGAAAGTAAACTCCCTCAGGTTATCCTCGCGCGCCTTGTCTTGCTCGTATCTCCGCCGTTTTAGGCTGGGCAACAACCAAGAGAATAACGAGCGTTAATTTTTGATAGAAAAAATCGTTGCGGGTCGCACCCGCTGCTCGTATCTCCGCTGTTTTCCAAACGACGTATCTACGTCGCAATACAGCGTTGCGGAATAATGGGAGGTCAAGGAACTCAGTTCCTTGCGGGTGTGG
>JAZKXM010000020.1:0-10074 GCA_045611585.1 Candidatus Scatosoma sp.
CTTGAAAATACCTCCACGCTGCTTTCCGCAACCGATTGCGCCTTTGAAGGAAACGCAGCGGAATTGGGCGGTGCGATTTATGCATTGAAAGGCGCGGCGATTACCGCTATTGAGGACTGCGTATTTGCAAGTAACAGCGCGACGAATGGCGGCGCGATCTATACGGAAAAGGGCGTGAACGTTCAAGCTATTAAAAATAGCTCGTTTACGGCGAATTTGGCGTCTGAAAACGGCGGCGCGATTTACGTCGGCGGTGAAACGAGCGCGGAAACGGAAGGCGGTCAGGTGGCAATCGTTGACAGTTCGTTTGAAGAAAACGAAGGAAATAAGGGCGGCGCGATTTACGCCTCTGGCGGTACGCTTTCGTTGACGGGCGGTACGTATAAGGCCAACAAGAATTTTTCCATTACGGAAGGAACGACAACGACGTATGGCGACGGTGCGTTTATTTATACTACGGATACCGTTTTGACGGTGACGGGCGGTACGTTTACGGACAACGAGTCGGTGCATTACGGAGGGGTGTTTAACCTTGTCGGCGGCAGTGTTGCGACGATGACGGATATTGCGGTTAGCGGCAACTATGCGAAGAATTGTGGCGGCTTTGCGTACGTTCATGGCAGTCGGTTAGAGGTAACGGGCGGAAGCGTTGACGGGAACTCTTCAAATATGGGTGGCGGCGTGTACGCCAGCACAAATTCGGTGATTTGCTTGAACGGAATTTCCGCGACGGGGAACGTGGCGAATAGCACCGGCGGGTTCTTGCGCTTAAGCGGCAATAAGAGTGTGACGATTTCCGATTGCGAATTGAGAGAGAACAAAGCGGCAAGCGGAGGCGGTGTAATTCAGGTGGCTAGCTCTTCCGAGGGCGTGATGATTGAAAATAGCATTTTTGCAAAGAACGAAGCCTTGAATGGCGGCGCGGTGCACGTCGGCGGTGGCGTCTTGGATATGACGAATGTGATTTTCCAAGAAAATACAGCGACGAATACGTCGGAATACGGCGGTGGTGCAATATATAGCACAGGCGCGACGGGGACTTGGGAACAGGTAACGTTTATCGGCAATTCTGCGCCCGTCAACGGCGGTGCGGCTGTGATGTATTCGGGCAGTGAATATACCATGCGCGGGATTAAGGCTGTGGGCAACTCGGCGACGTATGGCGGGGTATTCTATTTGAGTAAAACCACGTTGACGATTGAAGGAATGGACGGATTTGAAAACGTCTTTGGCGGTTTGACGGACGGGGACGAGAATAAGGCAGGGGAAGTTGCAGGCGTGATTTACGCTAGCACAAACTCGGTTTTGTCCGTGACGAACGCGGCGTTCATTGGAAACGAGGCAGAGCTTGAAAAAGCGGGTGCGATCTACATTTCCTCGTCGGCAACGGCAACGTTGGAGAACGTATCGTTGACCAATAATACGGCGGAAGCTGGCGGCGCGGTGTATAACGAAGGCACGTTCGCTGCGACGGGTTGTTCGTTTACGGGCAACGTGGCGACGGGCGAAGGCGGCGCAATCTATTCAATTGGAGAAATTACGCTGACAAATTGTGCGGTTGACGGAAATTCGGCAGTTGACGGCGGCGGCGTATTCTTGGGTGAAGGCGCGACGGCGACGGTTACGGGCGGTAGCGTTTCGACGAATACGGCAACGGGCGAAGGCGGCGGTTTGTTCGCCACGGGCGAAGGCATAACCATACAGTTGACAGGTGTGAGCTTTACGGATAACCAGTCCGCCCCTTAGGGCGCCGGATTGTATGCGCATACAATCGACTCGGTTACGATGAAAGACGTTACGTTTGACGGGAATTACAGCGGAGGCTCGGGCGGCGCGGCGTATTTGCGTGTGGTGGATGCGTTTGAAGCTGAAAATTTAACGGCAATCGAGAACGAAGCGAATAATTACGGTTCGGTTATCTATATTCATACGGTTGACGGGATAGTGAGTAATGTATCCGCGGTCGGCAACGTAACGAAAATCGGCGGGGCGGTGTACGTCAGCACGAGTGCGGCGATCACCTTTGACGGCGGTAAGTTTGAAAGTAACGTTGCGCAAACAAATAATGGCGGCGCAATTTGGACGACGGCGAATGCAGTGTCCGCCACGCTGAACGGAGTTTTGTTTGACGGCAATACGTCGGCGAAAAACGGAGGCGCAATCCATGCGATTGCTCCCGTGACGGCGGCGGATTGTACGTTTACGAATAATACGGCTACAGGTAACGGCGGTGCGGTTTATACGGAAGGAAACTTGACGGTGTGCGGCGGAGCATTAAAAACTAATGAAGCCGTTTATGGTGGCGGGATTTATATTGCTGAGGGCGGCAACGTGACGTTGCAAAGAAACGAAGGAAACGGAACGCTATTTGAAGAAAATTCCGTCGGCAACGGTGGCGGTGCAATCTATATCGCCGCAAAGGGTGCGTTGACGGCAACGGGCGCGGACTTTGTGAAAAATAATGCTGTTTCAAATGGTGGTGCGATCGTGATCAGCAGTGGGGCTTCTGTTATCATTTCGTTAACCGATTGTACATTCAGTGGAAATACTGCGGGCGGTGACGGCGGTGCGCTGGATATTCGTAGCGGTAGCGTCGTTGAAATGTACGACACTACTGCAAGAAACAATACGGCATACCGCGGCGGTTTTATTTGGATTACTTCCGTAAACTCGTCTTTGACCCTTGACGGCAACACGACGGTGGCGGGGAATGATGGTACGGCAAACGGCGCAGGGGATTGCATCCAAGCAAACAACGCGGCAGCCGTCGTGAAAATTAAAAAGAGTGCGTTTGTTGATGAGGATAACGCGACGGTTGATTGGTCGAAAATCTTGACGGGTAAGATGACGACTATCACGGAAATAGCGTAAAGGAGGAAAAACTTTATGAACAAAGCAAGAAAAATTGTACGTGGCGTATTGTTGATTTGCGTGCTGTTTGTTTGCTGCTTTTATGCGAGTGAAAACTTGTTTAACGGGTTGCTGTCCGGTTCCGCGGCGATCAACGTTTACGTTGGGGAAACGGACGAGAATAATCCGTTTTTCGAAAGCGAGTTTTTGTTGGTAGATCCGTCCACGGCGGGGTCGATCAATAAAAACTACGACAAGTTTGCTCAGCTGAACAACCCGACGAATTTCCAGAGCCGCGGGGTAGCAAGCTATGCCAATATCAATGGTAAGACGGTGACGGCGGACGCGTTTTATAAAGATTATAACAAGGAGGTGGGTGATCCCAACGTCGGGTTTGGATTGATGGTATATCAATGTATTCAATACAAAATAAAACATCCCGATGCGGACGTAAAGATGACTTTTTCTACTTACCGTTTCTCTGTTACTTCTGCGGTTTGCGTATTACCTGAAAGCAAATTTTACGGATATATGCGTTCCCTTTACGACGTCAATTATGATCAGCACGGGTTTGTCCGTATTGCGTATATGTTGGTAGAGGCAGCGCGTATAGGAATAGACGTTTTGCTGGTTAGCCAACTGAATTCTTATTCGGTGAAGCAATACAATGCGGCTGGTTCTTTGGCGTCAAAAGGAGAACCGAACCATATCAATTATTTTGCGGCTGGGGCGAAATATCTTTGCTATAATAGATACGCGCCCGGCAAGAAGGTTTCTGATTTTTTGACTTTTAAAAACGTGAAATGGGATGTAGTGGATAAAGGCGGTACGGATATGATGCATTTAAAGGCTTGCACGGTATCCAATTATATTTCACGTGACGGGGTAGAACACGGCCCTGCCGTTTGGTTCAGCAGTACCAATTTGGACGCGACTGATTATAAGGGGCGAAATGGGAACAACGGTTCGCAGTCGGGGGTGATCATTTCCGATCATGAGGAAATATATAACGCGACGCGCAATTATCAGTTGCTTATGGCGGAGTACGACGGCTTAGAAGAATTGCACGAATTTCAACATTTGGTCAATACTCGTAATATGGAACAAACGGCGATGATTCGTAGCGGGCAAGCGCATTTAATTCCAAAAGACGAACAAATTATTTATTTGGGAAGTGAAACGGACGATATCTTCGAACTGACGTTTACCCCGATTGCAGGTTATACGGATACATGGGATACGGAAAATAATCCGTACTGTAAGTATGCAAGCAAATTGCTTGTTTCTACCGATTATATAATTTACAACTTTAATTGTCCTACTTTTGCCGCGACGTCTTATATTGCCGATACGCTGCAAAAGGTCATCGCGAAAGCGTTTACAGAAAATAAGAACCCAAAAAACAAGCTGTGTATTAAGGTAACCGATTTTAGAATGGACGGGTTGTCCGCTTTATCTGTCGGTAAGGATCTTGCCTTTAAATATTTAGGCGCGGGCGGGGCGATGCACAACAAGGATATGCTGTTTTCGTATGAGGAAAATGGGAAGAGATATTATATTTCCTTGCTGTCCTCTTGTAACTTCCATATCGGCGCGTTTTCTTATCAAACCAATTCACTGTTGACGATTAAGGAAACGGAAGATACGGGCAGCGTTTTCTTCACGGCGTTAGGACACGAATGCGCGAACGGAATGATGTAATAACTTGACGTAAAAATACAAAACCCAAATAAAAAAGGAGGTCGTGTGACCTCCTTTTTTGCGCCGCGATGGGCGAAAAATATTCAAAAGTAAATCCGCCTGTGCCGCACCTCGGCAAATGGTGAACCCGCTTTCAGCAGGTGGGTGCCGCATCTTGACGCATCGGACTTTCCGTGAAAAAATACGGCGTAAATAACCGTAAACAGACCTTGCCTATCGCCCCGAATAACCGCTCCCGAATAAATATTGTGGATTCCGCAAAAAAGCCGAACTCCGAACACCGCAGATTTGATAGTAATTATATACGATTTTGCCGCCTCCAAACCCCTCTTTTTAAGGCCCTATTACGGGGGGCGTACGGCTTGCAAAGATAAAAAATATACCAAAATTCCCTTCGGCTTTTTACCGAAGGGTGTTTTTTGCCGAAAAATTCAGTTGATTCTGCCTGTCAGTTCGTCTAACGTCACATCAAAAAAATCCGCCAACTGAATGAGTTGCGAAATGGACGGCTCGGTGTAGCCCGTTTCCCAATGCGAAATGGTCTTTGGTGAGATATTTAATGCATCCGCAAGCTTGTCTTGGCCTAAATCGTTCGATTTCCTTAAAAGTTTCAAACTCTCCTTAAATTCCATCTTAATTCTTCCCCATATATAATTTTATCAAAAATTGAGATTTTTACTTGACATTCTCAAATTTTGAGAGTATAATATCTACACTAATGACAAGGAATAACGATCGGCGGAGAAAAGGAGGAAGAAAAGTGGAAGAAAAACGGAGAGGAAAAGGCTCGTGGCGAGAGAAGATAGGGACGATTTTGGGAATCGTGCTTTGTACGATTTTCCTACCCATTTTGATCTTGAACTGCGTACTGCTCTTCAAGGGGTTCATTAACGAGGACGAAGTGCCGAGTATCGGCGGCGTAAGCCCGCTGATCGTTCTGACCGATTCGATGTATCCCCAGATCAAAAGCGGCGATCTGATCTTCTGTGAAAAGACGGAGGCGGAAAAGGTCGAGGTTGGCGACGTGATCTCCTTTTTCGACCCTTCGGGCGGGGCGAGCGTGGTCACTCACCGTGTAATTGCCATTGATCCGATCGGAGGCGTTTATTATTTTCAAACACAGGGCGATAACAACAATATTCCCGATCGGAAATGGGTCCCCGAGGAAAATCTCGTCGGCGAATGGATGGGAACCCGCCTTGCGGGCGTGGGCAGAGTCGCGCTGTTTATGCAATCGACGGGCGGCTTGATTGTATGTATTGGCGCGCCGCTTGCGCTACTTGTGGCCTACGACCTCGTCCGTAGGAAAAAAGCGGAGAAGATTAAGCAAATGGATATGAACGCGCTTTTGAAAGAGCTTAACGAATTGAAAACGGAAAAGGAAAAAACGGAAACGCTTTCGTTGGAAGACGAAACGGAATAAAATAAGGCAATATTCTTTTTTTGCAAGCCACGGAAAAAAGGATATAGATAAATGGCATAGCCAAAAAAACTAAAAAGAAAGGAGAACGACTATGAAAAAAAATAAAACGATGCGTATTGCTTCTGTGGTAATGGTGGCGGCGCTGCTGTCAACTTGCGCGATCAGCGGTACGTTTGCAAAGTATACGAGCGCGTCTACGGGTTCGGATAACGCGCGCGTTGCGAGATGGGATATTAAGTTAAACGATAAAGCCATTTCAAATTCGTTTGAGTTTAATTTATTTGAAACGATTTACGATACGGACGCGAAGACTGTGGAAACGGACGTAGCAACTGGTTTGATCGCACCTGGAACGAGCGGGGCTTTTGAGATCAAGCTTGCAAGCGCGTCGGAGGTTTCGGCTAAATATTCCGTTGATTATACCGTCAAGAACACGAATAACATTCCCGTACAATTCAGCGTAGACGGTACCAAGTGGACGGATGATCTTGCGGACGTCACGGAAAAAGAGTTGGAAATGACGAACGGAACGGCAAGCATTACCGTTCAATGGAAGTGGGTTTTTAATGGCAACGACGCGACGGATACGGAACTCGGAACGGCGGAAGAAGCTCCAACGATCACCGTAAAAGCCGTGGTGACCGTTGAACAAGTAGACTAATTTAGATTAGAACAAAAAAGCCATCCCCGTCTTTCACGTGGCGAAAGGCGGGGGAAACAGGGGGAACCGTTTGGGGAGAGAAGTGGGAGCGAAAGGCGGTGAGCAGAGTGAAAAAGGAACGCGAAAAAAAAAGCTTCATAATAAAACCCGTTTGGTTGGCGCTTTTGCTGATCGCGTTCGTTTGCATGATCTTGCTTTCGCTCGGTGTTCTCGCGCTTAAAATCGGGAATTTTTTACCCGAAAACACGGACGTGATTTTTCTCGTTCCCAAAGACCCGAGCTTTGAAACGGGAGATCGAAAAGGTGTTTGGGAAACGCAAACTCGGGTGGATATTTTTTCCTCGTCGTACGTGAACGGGGAAAACCAAACGACGGTGCTTTCTCAAAACGGCGATAATCTGATCGCGCCCGGAACACGTTTGGCTTATCGCTTTTGCGCGTACAACGACGGCAATATGGCGATGGCGTATGAGTTGGTTTTTTCTTTTTCATTGTCGCTCGGCGGGAGTCCTTCTGCCGCCGCTTTTCCTTTGTTGATACGCCTTTCGCGTGCAAACGGGGAATATCTTGCGGGCAACGAAGAGTCGTTTTTACCTTTGCCTTCAAAGGCGCAATGGGGATACGAGGGGATTCTCGGCGCAAGCTCGTACGAGGAATTTACGTTGGAAATAGAGTGGGCATTCGAGGGACACGACGAGTTGGACACGGCTCTTGGGATCGGGGCTACAAAAGTACCCGTCGATTTGCAATTTAACGTGGAATCTTTCGCGCAAACTCATAGCGACCCTATGGAGAAGGGCGGAATGATCGTGGCGGGCGAAAAACCGACGGAATACGGCGGTCAGATTAGTTGGACCGAATACACGCTTCTTGTCACGCTGACTCTTGTATTGGCGGCGTATACTATATGGATCGCATAAAAAGGAAAAAGAATAGGCGTGCTGGCATTTGGCGTGCGGTTTTGTTCGTGATCGTAAGTTTCGTTTTAGGACTTACCGTTTACGGGTGGAACGTGAAAGCTCTGACGGGAGATCAAATGCCCATGCCGCTTGGATTCGGTGTAGGCGTGGTTCGCTCGGGGAGTATGGAGCCCGAACTTTCGGTGGACGATCTTGTGGTCGTTTGCGAAAGCGATTCGTATAAGGTGGGCGATACGGTGGTGTTTCAGGAAAGGACGACGCTTGTCGTGCATAAGATCGTGGCAATCGAAGGAGAGTTGGCGGTCACGCAAGGAACGGCGAACAATACGCCTGACGAGCCGATAGAGCTTTCCCGTATCAAAGGGAAGGTACTCTTTCATATCGGTTGGGTGGGGAAACTTGTGGATTTTTTATCCTCGCCGCTCGTTTCGATCGGGGTGTTGACGTTCGCTGTTTGGCTGTTGGTCAGATCGTACCGTAACGACGGGAAAGAAGCAAGCGCGGACGAAAAGGCAATCCGCGCGGAGATCGAAAAACTGAAAAAAGAAAGCGGGGAAGATCGCGAGGAATAAGTAGAAACGGAGGGCGAAAAAATGAAAGGGGCGGCGTTGAAATCGGTAATATGGCGCGTGGCGTTCGTTTTATTTTGTTTCGTCGTATTAACTTCGCATTTCGCGCAAAAATTTGCTGCGAAATTCGCTTCCGAGAGCACGGGAAAGGACGGCGCGCGGGTGGCTTCTTTCCATGGCGGAGAGGTTACTGTCGGTGCGATGGAACCGCAAGAGGTGGATATTGAGTTGCCATCTTGTGAGGTTGAACGGTTTTACGTTTTTAGCGCGCGTTTTACCGTAACATTCGAGCCGTGCGAGGTTTTGCGCGAGTTTACTTTTTCGCTTTATCACGACCGAGAAGAAAACGACCGAGTGCGATTATATTGCCCCGAAGAAGTTGCAAACGGAACAGTAGAGAGAAAGCGTTTGCAGGTGAATGATTCTATTACTGAACCTTACGAATTCGTTGATTGCCCTAATTTGAATTACGTAATGTATTCCGTTTTGGAAAATGAAGCTGTGCAGGAGAACGCGGAGCTTGTTTCAGGCAACGTGTGGTACGGCGTAAAATTGAATGACGGCACGGTGGAGTGGAAAAGCGAAAACGGCGTGGATGGCGAAGGAGATGTATCGACGAGCGTGAGTGGCGAAATAAGTCAAACGCGAATCTCGTATGCAAAAAGCGCGGTGAAAGTGCCGATGGAGGGCGCGGTCTACGAATACAGCTTTTTGTTTTTCATATATGGAAAATCGGAAACAGGAAATAAAAACGCGGGGATAACGTACAAAAATTATTTAAAATACGATATGGAATGTTGGCAGGTAGATTGATATGAAAGGCTTGAAAAATTTTTACGTTTGCCTACTTTCCGCGCTCGTTGGGTGTACGTGCGTTTTATCGATTCCCTCACTTTCCGCAAAGTATAAAAAACAGTTACCGAGCAGAACGCGTTTGAGATCGAATTTCCCATTATCAATACCGGCGAGGAAGTTGCGAATACGCTGGGGACTCAATTTAGCGAAAAAATATTAAATAATTCGGAAAACTACAACTCAATGATTGATCAGATGACTATTAGTGGGTGGGAATTCATTCAAACTGGACGTTGGGATAGTTCATATATGGGTAATGTTACCGGTGAAGACAATTCAGACACACAAAAAATCGAAGAGTTATTCGGTTTAGGCGATAATGGCTCCCTACAAGACGCTAACGGCATTCCCGTAACAATTATGATTAAGCGTGAAGAATTAGACAATAGTAATAGCCCTACAACGGGTGAAAGTTCGGGGAATTTTGCGGGCTGCGAGATTACACTTTATACAACCGCAGTCGATTTATCTACTACTTATAGCGGTCAGGAGATCGATGTTTTTGCTATGGTTTACTCAAAAGTAGATACTGCAAATGGTGGCGACGGAAAGTGGTATCTAATAGCTCAATATCAAGGAAAAGCTAAAACGAACGCCTATTCGGGCGGTGAAGGTTCAAACTCTTTTGACACCAGAAGTTGGGTATCGACAGAAATCTATTATACGGACGAAGCGCAGACGCAAGCGATTAATATCGGCGACAAGTCTTCTGATATTTCTGCCCTTTCTTACCTCGTACAAAACGAGTGGTTGGCGCAACGGAATTTAGGCATTATTAAAGCGGGCGGGACCTTATCCGCCTAATAATGCCCCCCTTCGACGGGTCGCCGTCGGAGGGGGGATAAAAAAGATAAAGAAGCTCAAAAGTAAATCCGCCTGTGCCGCACCTCGGCAAATGGTGAACCCGCTTTCAGCAGGTGGGTGCCGCATCTTGACGCATCGGACTTTCCGTATCAATCACGGCAAAACTTACCGTAAAACAGACCTTGCCTATCGCCCCGAATAACCGCTCCCGAATAAATATTGTGGATTCCGCAAAAAAGCCGAACTCCGAACACCGCAGATTTGATAGTAATTATATACGATTTTGTTTCC
>JAZKXM010000021.1:0-4497 GCA_045611585.1 Candidatus Scatosoma sp.
CCTAAATACTAGCGCGCACTCCAACAGTCCCTTTAAATTGATAAAAAATTAACGATAATCGCTATTTTTTCCAAAAGTAGGGAAACGAAAAAGAAATTCGGTTGCCGAAGGCGAAAATTTATGGTATAATTTGTGAGATAAAAATTAAAAAAACAAAAAAATATTTTATTTTTAAGGAGAAAATTATGTTTAATCTTACTGGCAGAGTTGTTGTTGTATCCGGTGCGTCGTCCGGCTTGGGCGCGCAAATGGCACGCGGGTATGCGGCGCAAGGGGCTGACCTTGTCATCACCGCGCGCAGACTGGAAAAATTGGAATCGTTGGCGGAAGAAATCCGCGCTATGGGCGTGAAGTGCTTGCCCTTAAAGTGCGACGTTACCGATTCGAAAATGGTTGACGAAGTTGCGGCGACCGTTGAAAAGGAATTCGGCAAGGTTGACGTTTTGGTCAACTGTGCAGGCGCAGCGAAAAACGCGGGCGTTTTGGCAATGACGAACGAAGAATGGGATTTCACGATCAATACGGACATGACCAGCGTATTCTACGTTACGCGCGCATTTGCGAACATCATGAAAAAGAACAACTACGGCCGTATCATCAATATCGCGTCCATGTACGGCTTGGTGGGCAACCCCGCCATCGACACCGTCGCTTATCACGCGTCTAAGGGCGGCGTGGTAAACTTTACGAGGGCCGTCGCCGCAGAGCTTGCGAAATACAACATTACCTGCAACGCGATCTGCCCCGGCTATTTCGCGACCGAGCTGACCGTTGACACCCTCAATACCGAAATGTTCACCAACTATATGAAGGCTACCGTACCCGTAGGCCGCTACGGCAAAGAAGGCGAATTGAACTCTGCCGCGATCTTCCTCGCCGCAGACGAATCCTCTTACGTTACCGGCGTTATCCTGCCCGTTGACGGCGGCTATACTGCAATCTAACGATCCGCACTCGTAAAAAATTAACGCGCCCTTCCCGTTTGGGAAAGCGGCGCGTTTTTCATTTTTGCCTAGTTCATTTGGCTGTGCCATACAGCCCTTTCAAGTTAATGATTCTTTTTATATAGCACAATTCCAAACACGATTTGCGCGGCGGAGATCGCCACCGCAACGGCAATCGGGATGATACCCAACAAGCTGTCCTTGTCGATCAGCAAAACGCACCCCCAGATCAACAGCCCAAACACTAGCGCGATCACGGCGATTGCCAGCACCTTTGCGATGACAATATGCTTTTTAGAAATATTCTTTTCAGGAACGATCAGCATCATCAGTTCCATATATACTTCTAAGATTATTTCAATTAAAATATCCATCTTCGCCGCTCCTCTCGGGCGCGAAAAGCCGCGCCGATACCTACCCAATACCTGCGCGATTCTTTTCCCTGCTCGCTTACGCGATTAAGCCATCATAATTTCGGAAATTACGTTCAGCACTTTGTCGTGACAGCCGCCACACCCCGTCGAACAACGGGTAATACGCTGCACGTCCTTGAATACTTCCAAAACGTCCTCCATTTTGTTGTGGTGAACAAGCGCCTTTTCAATATCCGTATAGCTTACCTGCTTGCAGTTGCAAATGATATAATTTTCAGACATTTTTCCTATCTCCTTCCTCTTTTATTCCTTCGTAAAATTTTCTTTGCCAACACCGCAGAGAATACACTCAAAATCGGCGGGCAAATCCTCAAATCTCGTTCCTGCGGGAATTCCGTTTTCGGGAACGCCAACCTCTTCGTCGTATTCCCAACCGCATACTGAACAAACGTACTTGCTCATTTTTTTACTCCTCCTTTTTTTCGTTCTTTGGCTGCAAAATTTTATTTGCAAAGCTCCTCCGCCAGCGCCTCGATTTGCGCACGGCTTTCCTCGTTCAACGCGGACAGTAATTTCACCGTCCCGTCCGTGTAAGTAAGGTTTTTGCATTTTTCCAGCATTCCCTTCATCACCTTCGTCGCCATCGGCGCCCAGCTGCCGTTTTCAATAAACGCAACCGTTCTGTTTTGGAAATTCCGTTCGGTCAAATGCCCGATAAATTCCCGCATGAACGGGAAAATCTCCCCGTTGTACGTCGTCGTCGCCAAAACAATCTTCCCGTAACGGAACGCGTCCTCTACCGCTTCCGTCATATCGCATCGCGCCAAATCGGTCACCACTACTTTCCCAACTCCCTTTTCCAAAAGAGTCTTTTCCAGCAGCTCCACCGCCTCTTTAGTGTGGCCGTAAACGGACGTATAGGCGATCATCACGCCCTCGCTCTCCACACCGTAGCTAGACCAAACGTCATACAAGCCCAAATAATAACCGAGGTTTTCTTTCAAAACGGGTCCGTGCAAAGGACAAATCGTTTGCACCTCTACCCCCGCCAGCTTTTTCAAAACGGACTGCACTTGCACGCCGTATTTGCCGACGATTCCAAAATAGTACCGCCGCGCTTCGCACGCCCAATCCTCCTCCGTATCCGTCGCGCCGAATTTCCCAAACGCATCCGCGGAAAAGAGAATTTTTGCCGTTTGATCGTAGGTCATGATGACCTCTGGCCAATGCACCATGGGCGCAACGACGAAAGAAAGCAAATGCTTCCCAAGCGAAAGAGTATCCCCCTCCCCGACGATCAACCGACGATCGGCAAAATCGGTGCCAAAAAAGTTTTTCATCATCACGAACGCCT
Organism: Candidatus Scatosoma sp.; assembly: GCA_045611585.1. Lineage (GTDB taxonomy): Bacteria > Bacillota > Clostridia > Christensenellales > Borkfalkiaceae > Scatosoma. The sequence continues at coordinate 2,673 of JAZKXM010000021.1, forward strand.
TGGACGAAGCGACAATCTGCGCCGCGGGGTATTTTTGCGCAAACGCAAAGACGTTTGCCGAATGGTCAGGCTCCATATGCTGTACGATTAAATAATCGGGCTGCCGCCCGCCGAGCGCCCTTTGCAGGTTGTTCAGCCATTCTTCGCCGAACGCGCCGTCCACCGTGTCCATCACGGCGATTTTTTCATCTTCAATGAGGTACGAATTGTACGCCATACCGTTGGGAACGGGGTATTGCCCCTCGAACAGATCAATCTGTCGATCGTTGACTCCCACGTATTTGATATCCGTTGCAATTTCCATTATCTATCACCTTTTAAAGCTATTTGCTTTATTATAACAAATAGTTTGCGCAATTTCAAGCTTTTTGAACAAAAATCCTTGCGAAAAAATAAAAAAATAAAATCCGACCCATTACGATCGGATTTTAATCGCTTAAAAGCTTCCTCTAAATATTTGCCCCCGCGTTTGGAGCGTGTATCAAAAATTACATATTCCCTTTACTCATCATGCTTTCACGAACGTAAACGCATTCATCCGCTTGTATTCAACGCTTTCGGCGTTCCATTGCCGCATTAACTGCTGACCTTTGGAATATTCCGCTCTCGCCCGTTCGGTTTGTTGAAACACGCGCCCGTCGCCGTCGGGTTCCCACGTTCAGTTGGACCGTTCGAGGATTTGTCGCCTTTCTTCTTCACTGTAAAGCTCTACGCGGTGCAACGACCAAGAGTGTCGGCAATTCGGATGTAGGATAGAATAGCCCGACTTGAACGCCGTTTTATATGGCGCAGGGTAATATTCCTTACGCTTGAACGCCTAGAAACGTAAGGCTTTTAGGGCAATTTTGTTCACCAAATTGTTCACCAACCCCCACCAAAACGCATTTTTAGCGAATATTTATGCAAGAATACACAAAAAACCACGGCTTTATGCGCTATTTTGCATAAAGCCGTGATTTGGTGGAGTAAGTGCAACCTAAATCGAACCGTTAAACGCATTTGTTATCTCTTTTTAATGGTTTAATAAAATTCGCAATCATTGTCTATATATAAGTAGCCGTCTATAAAAAGCGTTCCGCTTCCCACATTACTGTTTTCCCAATAAGAATTTTTAACGCTAAATATTGATTTAATATTCGGAATAAACTGTTGATGATTCTCAATTTGCGCTAATTTTTTATATGCATATAATTCTAAAGAAAATAGTGCCGCAAGTGAATTTAATACATTATCCAAATTGGCATATTGATAATATTTTTTTGTTTTATCAAATTTTGTTGCATCCGCAAATCTATTATGCTTAATTTCATTGTATGCCGTCCACCAATTAGGAATGGAGGAGCATTGCCAAGGCTGTAAAATAATACCTTTATTTTTAACCTCTATTTGCAGATTTTTTATATCTGGCTCATTCTCTAATATTATTTTCGAACAACCGAAACCCGTATCTTTACTATTAGGGTTATATAATTTCGCTAAAAATGATAATAGTACATCTATTTCGCTACACGTGGCTAAAAGTTGTTTTAAATATATGGCAGAGTATGTACTAAAATTTTCTTCTGAAATGCTCACATACTTAATGGTTTCAGAAAAATCATTCTCTAATAATACATAATGACTAAAATAATGTTTTTTAAATTCCTCTAAATTCAAAATTCATCTCCTTAATTTGTTTTTCTTCTATTATACAATATGTGTACCCATAAAACACAAAAATCAAACGTTTCTTCCAAATAAATCCCCGCAGGAATTGTAAGCCTACGGGGTATAGCTGATAAATTATTAATCGCCAACCGAAATTTGAAACCAACCTAATAAATCA
>JAZKXM010000022.1:0-5116 GCA_045611585.1 Candidatus Scatosoma sp.
GTCGCAGGGCGACGACCATTACCTGTTTACGGGGGATTTGGAGGGGGAAGGCGAAGAAGAGCTGGTGAAAAACAACGACCTGCCCAAATGCGTTTTGTTTAAGGGCGGGCATCACGGCAGCCCCACCTCTAACACGGAAGTATTGCTGTCCGTGATCATGCCCGGCGTAGTTTGCGTATGCTGCTGCTGTGGCAGCGACGAATACACGGACAACGTTGCCAATATGTTCCCTTCGCAGGCGTTTGTGGATAGGGTAGCAAAATACACGGACAAAATTTACGTAACGACGATTATTTCGTCCAACGAAGTGGGCTACGCGTCGATGAACGGCAATATCGTGCTTACCTCCGACGGAAAGCAGTGGCAGGTAATTTGCTCTAACAACGATACCATTTTTAAGGAAACGGAGTGGTTTAAAGCCAACCGAGTTTGGCCTTCCTACGGGGTATAAGCGAAAAAGAATTAAAAAAACGGACGGGGTTTTTCGCGAAAGAGGGAGAATTTTGTCCGTTTTTTGTCGTTAAGATGAAAAATAGTCGATTGTTCAAAAAATTCCGTTTTATCGTTGACATTTTTATCTAAATAAGGTAAAATAATATAGTAGTGTTAGTGATCGAGGAGAAAGCTTGAACGTTTTAACGGCTATCAATAAAAAATATCTGCCTTATTTTGCGGCGATGGTGAGGTCTTTGGCGGAAAACAACCCCGAAGAGCATACGGTATATGTCGCAACCAAAGAGGTAACGGCGGAGGACGTGGAAAAATACCGCGCGTTTATTCCCGCACGGGTCAAGATCGTACCCGTGCAGTTTTGCGACGATATTTTGCAAAACGCGCCCACCGTTAAAAGATGGCCGAAGGAGATTTATTATCGGCTGTTTGCCGCGCAATATTTGCCCGCCGAGGTGGATAGGATTTTGTATTTGGACAGCGATATTATCGTCAAAGGAAGCCTTGCCGAGCTGTACGCTACGCCCTTCAATCACGACGTGTTCGTGGCGACGACCAATATCCACAGCAAGCTGTTCAAATGGTTGATTTTGACCAAAAACGGAGCAAAACGGGGTAGCGTATATGCGAATACGGGAGTTTTGCTGATGAATTTAAAAGCTCTGCGCGAGGAACAAAGCGTAGAGGGCGTGTTGCGGTATATTCGGCGTAGAAGGTGGTTGCTTTCTTTGCCCGATCAGGACGTGGTGTCCGCGCTGTACGGCAAGCAGGTACGGCTGGTGGATAACAAAGTGTATAACCTCAGCGAACGGGAAATCAAGTGGAACAAAAGGCATAAAAAACAAAATATCGACGGCGAGTGGGTGGAAAAGAATGCAAAAATTATCCATTATCTCAGCCGAAACAAGCCTTGGAAGGAAGGATATAAGGGCATTTTAAAGCCTTGGTACGACAAATACAAGGTGCAATAACATAAGAGAAACAACGGAATACGAGGGAGTAATTTGCGCAAGGCTTGCGTAACGGTTTCGTCACGACAACGGGAAAACAGCCCGTTCGGGATCGTTTGAAATAATGAGACTCATACGCTGTTCCTACGCATAAGAAGGGCGTAGGAGGTTGCGTACGGGTCTTTTTTACGGAAAAATTTATCGTAAAATCCACAAAAATTAGTAAAAAACGCGAGAGGCAGTCACCCCTTGCGTTATGATAAACAGAAAAAATAAAAAATCAGCGGATAAGGAGAAGCGGATTAAAATGAAACATTATTTAATGCAGGCAGACGAAGTAGTCAGCGGCGTGCAAACGTCGCGGGAAAGCGGTCTGACAGCGGAAGAGGCGGAGGCGCGTTTGCAGCGCGACGGCGCAAACAAGCTGGCGGAGGGGAAGAAAAAGACGTGGTTAAAGCGGTTTGTTGAACAGCTGATCAATCCTATGATCATCGTGCTGTTGATCGCGGCGGGCGTAAACCTCGTCACGGTTATTATCGAACGCGCGAACGGCGGCGACGAATCCTTTGCGGAATTCTTCATTATCGTTGCGGTAGTGCTTTTGAACGCCATTTTGGGCGTTGTCCAAGAGGGCAGGGCTGAACAGGCGATCGAAGCGTTGAAGCAAATGACGGCGGCGACGTCAAAAACCATTCGCGGCGGGCAGTTGGTCGCTGTAAAGAGCGAGGATTTGGTCGTTGGCGATATCGTCGTGTTGGAGGCAGGTGACAGCGTTCCTGCCGATTGCCGAATTTTAGAATGTGCGTCGTTGAAGATTGAAGAAGCGGCGTTGACGGGGGAAAGCGTCCCCGCAAACAAAACGGCGGACATATTGACGGCGGCGGACGGGAAGGACGTTCCGCTTGGCGACAGAAAAAATATGTGCTATATGGGCACAACCGTCGTTTACGGCAGAGCGGTTGCCGTTGTCGTGGCGACGGGTATGCAAACGGAAATGGGCAAAATCGCGGACGTTTTGACCCAAACGAAGGACGAAGTGACCCCCTTGCAGAAAAAGCTGAACGGAATTTCGAAGGTGCTCAGCTTTGCAGTGTTGGGTATTTCCGTATTCATTTTCCTTTTCAAGCTGTTTATGGAAATGGATTTCCATTTAGAGGTCATTTTGGAAAGCTTCATCATTGCGGTATCCTTGGCGGTAGCGGCGATCCCCGAAGGGTTGGCGACGGTCGTTACCATCGTTTTGTCGATGGGTATGACGAAAATGGCGAAACAAAATGCCGTCGTAAAACGGTTGACGGCGGTGGAAACGTTGGGCTGTACGCAGGTCATTTGCTCGGATAAAACGGGTACGCTGACGCAAAATAAAATGACCGTAGTCGAACATTACGGGGACGACGAGGCGCTTTTGGGTCGCGCGATGGCACAATGCAGCGACGCGGTGATCGACAGTGAAAAGAAAGAGGCGATCGGCGAGCCGACAGAGTGCGCTTTGGTCAATTACGCCTATAAAATGGGCTTTAACAAAGCGGACGCAGTAGAGGAAAAGCGGGTTGCCGAAGCTCCCTTTGACAGTATGCGTAAGATGATGACGACCTTACACCAAGACGGGGAAGGGATCGTGCAATATACAAAGGGCGCGCCCGACGAAATTTTGCAGCGTTGCACGCACGCTTGGGTGAACGGCAAGGTGCAAAAGATGACGGCGGAGCTTGCAGACGCCATTTCGGCGGCGAATAAGGATATGGCAGACCGCGCGTTGCGCGTTTTGGCGGCGGCGTATAAAAAATTGCCCGCTCTGCCCGAAGATATCTCCCCCGAAAGCTTGGAAAAGGATATGATCTTCATCGGCTTGACGGGTATGATCGACCCCATCCGTCCCGAGGTAAAAGACGCGATCGCGCTGTGTAAAGAGGCGGGGATTCGTCCCATCATGATCACGGGCGACCATATCGACACGGCGGTGGCGATTGCCGTACAGCTTGGGATTATCGAAAACAAATCGCAGGCGATCACGGGCGCGGCGATGGCGGAAATCCCCGATGAAGAATTTGTCGAAAGAATCGGCGATTACGCGGTATACGCCCGCGTTCAGCCCGAACATAAGGTGCGTATCGTCACCACTTGGAAGAAGAAGGGATTTATTACGGCGATGACGGGCGACGGCGTAAACGACGCGCCCAGTATCAAGAGCGCGGATATCGGTATCGGTATGGGTATTACGGGTACGGACGTCACCAAGGGCGCGGCGGATATGGTATTGCAGGACGATAACTTTGCCACCATCGTCACAGCGGTTGGCGAAGGTCGCCGAATCTATGAAAACATTAGAAAGACCATTCAGTTCTTGCTGTCCAGCAACCTTGCGGAAGTTGTGGCGGTGTTTATCGCGACGATGTTCGGTGCAACGCTGCTTCGGCCTATGCACTTGCTTTGGATCAACCTTATCACGGACACCTTCCCCGCAATCGCGCTGGGTATGGAGGACGGCGAAAAGGATTTGATGCAACGCCAGCCCCGCGACGACAAGCGCAGTATTTTTGCCGAGGGCTTAGGCATAAACGTACTGTTGCAGGGCGTGTATATCGGTATCTTGACGTTAGCGGCGTTCTTTATCGGTCAGTATGCGTTCCACAACGCAGAACACGGTACGACGATGGCGTTCTTGACGCTTGCGCTTACGGAAACCATTCACGCGTTTAACGTGCGCTCGCTGAAACATTCCGTCTTTGCGATGAAGAAGCAAAACGTAGCGTTGTGGCTTGCGTCCGCCTTCTCGCTGGTGCTGACGATCGGCGTAGTGTTTATCCCGCCCATTGCAAAGATTTTCGAATTCACCATGATCGGTTGGGTAGAGGCGTTGATTGCGCTCGGTCTGTCCGCGTCCGTGCTGTTATTCTCGGAAATCAGCAAATGCGTAATGCGTTTAATTGCAAAAAAGAAAGGGAAATAAAAACAAAATGGAACAATTTGCAAGGTCGTTGCCGCTGATCGGGGCGGACGGATTAAAAAAACTGAAAAACGCACGCGTCGCCGTCTTTGGGATCGGCGGCGTGGGCGGTTACGTTGTGGAGGGTTTGGCGCGCGCAGGCGTGGGCGCGTTAGACCTTATCGACAATGACGTAGTGTCCGTCAGCAACCTCAATCGGCAGCTCGTTGCCCTTCATTCCACCGTTGGACGGTACAAAACGGAGGTCGCGGCAGAACGGGTAAAGGATATCAATCCCCAACTTTGCATGCGGACGTACAATCTATTTTTTACCGCGGAAACCGCGGCGGAATGGGATTTTTCCGCCTACGATTACGTAGTGGACGCCATTGATACGGTAGCGGGAAAAATCGCCCTGATAGAACGCGCAAACGAGGCGGGCGTACCCGTCATCTCGTCCATGGGTACGGGAAACAAGCTAAACGCCACAGCGTTTGAGGTGTCGGATATCCAAAAAACGAGCGTATGTCCGCTGGCGCGCGTAATGCGTAGAGAGCTGAAAAAACGCGGCATAGAAAAGGTGAAGGTTGTCTATTCGAAGGAAGAGCCACTTTGCATAGGCGTCGGCGCAGAGGACGGGGGAAAGAAAAACCCGCCTGCCAGCATTTCCTTTGTTCCTGCCGTGGCGGGGTTAATCCTTGCGGGTGAAGTAATCAAGGACCTTGTGAAATAAAATTTGTGAAACAAACCCCCCGGTGCGGGGGGGTTCTCTACCCCGGGTGTGTATTTT
>JAZKXM010000023.1:0-2803 GCA_045611585.1 Candidatus Scatosoma sp.
TCGCGTCCCGTAGGGAAGCTGTCGGGCGGGCAAAGACGGCGCATAGATATTGCGCGCGCGCTGTTGCACCATCCCAAAATCCTCATTTTGGACGAACCGACGACGGGGCTTGACCCACAAACAAGAAAAGCCGTCTGGTCGGTTGTTGAACGCCTGAGAAAGGAAGAGGGGATGACCGTCTTTTTAACTACGCATTATATGGAAGAAGCGGCGGAAGCAGACTACGTTGTCATTATCGACGGCGGAAAAATTGTGGCAAACGGCACTCCGCTTGCGTTAAAAAATAAATATTCGGGTGATTTTATCACCCTTTACGGAGTGACGGAAGCCGACCTTGTGCCGCTTGGGATCGAGTGCGAAAAGGTATTAGGAGGCGTTCGTTTTTCGGTGCAAAATACGGCGGCGGCAACCGCGTTGGTGTTGCAATATCCCCAGCTGTTTACCGATTATGAAATAGTCAAAGGCAAGATGGACGACGTATTTTTAGCGGTAACGGGCAAAAAACTGACGGGAGGTGACGCGCAATGAAAACGTTGGGTAGCTTGATCAAACGCAATACAAAGATGTTTTTTAAGGACAAGGGAATCTTTTTCACGTCGTTAATTACTCCCTTAATTTTATTGGTGCTGTACGCAACCTTTTTGGCAAACGTCTATCGCGACGCGTTTTTAGCGTCTATGCCCGAAGGGATTGCCCTCAGCGAAAAGCTAATTGATGCGACGGTCGGCGGACAGTTGTTTTCGTCCCTGCTTGCCGTGTCCTGCGTCACCGTTTCTTTTTGTTCAAATATGCTGATGGTGCAGGATAAGGTGACGGGAGCGAGGACGGATTTGACCGTTTCCCCTGTCAGCAGTTCCAAAATGGCGCTTGCGTACTATGTTTCAACAACCATTTCTACGCTGATTATCGCCGTAGTGGCGACGGGAGCGTGTTTCGTTTACCTTGCCATCGTCGGCTGGTATTTGCGCTTGGCGGATATTTTACTACTCTTTTTAGACGTTCTTTTGCTGGTTGGGTTCGGTACGGCGCTTTCGTCCGTTATTAACTTTTTCCTTTCTTCGCAAGGTCAAATTTCCGCCGTCGGCAGTATCGTTTCGGCGGGCTACGGCTTTATTTGCGGCGCATATATGCCCATTTCACAATTTTCAAGCGGCTTGCAATCGGCGGTGGCGCTGTTGCCCGGGACGTACGGCACGTCCTTGCTTAGAAACCACGCCTTAGCGGGCGTTTTTGCGGAAATGAACTCGCTTGGTTTCCCGCCCGAAGCGTTGAAAGGGATCAAAGATTCGATTGATTGCAATATCTATTTCTTCGGCTCGTCCGTCCCTCAATGGGCGATGTATTTGATACTCTCTGCGACCGTCGTCGCACTTATTGTTGTCTATATCCTTTTAAATAAATTTATCGGTTCAAAAGCGCGTAAAAAGTAAATGTGAATATAAAAAATACGGACGGCGAACGCCATCCGTATTTTTTGGTGGAGATAAGCTATATACCCACGCTATGCGTGGGAGCTTCACTCGCACCGCACCTCGTGAAAATATAAGCGTTGCTGTTTTAGCTCATTCGTGAGAACCGCTGATAATTCAGCAGTTCTCACGCTTAATGCGGCACAAAAAAACGACCTATTTGAACCCGTGGTTCAATTTAGGTCGTTTTTGGTGGAGATAAGCGGATTCGAACCGCTGGCCTCCTCGTTGCGAACGAGGCGCTCTACCAACTGAGCCATATCCCCAAAAGCATTTACTATTATATACATTCTTTTTTCATTTGTCAATTATTTTTAGGCATATAGTTGCAATTTTTTTTTCGTTGTAGTATAATTATTTTTAAGAAAGGAATCCGCACGGCGTTTTTCGGGCGGAAAAAGATAAGTTTCAGCGGTTACGATATGAAAAATTGGCTTTTAGACAAATACGTTGTGCTGACAGGCGCGTCGGGCGGTATCGGGGCAAAGTTGGCGATACTTCTGATCAAAAAATACGGCACTAACGTGATCGGAATCGGCAGAACGGAAGAAAAATTGCGTTTCGTCCAAGCGGAACTTGGCGACGACGGCAAAAAATTTTCCTATCGAGTCTTTGACGTCGGCGATCAATCGGCGTGGGAAGCTTTTGCGGACGATTTGGTGAAAGAGGGGATCAAGCCTATTCTTTTGATCAATAATGCGGGCGCGTTCCCCACGTTTGCGCGCGTTCAAGACATCTCCGTTCAAACGGTGGAAGAGATTATGCGTATCAATTTCTTTTCAGCGGTGTATTCCTTTTCTGCCATCGGGAAAAATATAGAAGAAAATGGCGGGATTGTCAACGTCTGTTCCTCATCCGCACTTTGTCCGATTGTCGGTACGGCTGCCTATTCGGCAAGCAAAAGCGCGATGAAGGGATATACGGAAGCACTTTTAATGGAGAAAAAAGGACGTAGATACGTAGGGATAGTTTATCCCGGTACGACGGCGACCGATTTATTCCGCAACGACGAAAATACGAAAAACAGCGCATTGGATATTATTGCGATGAATCCCGAAAAAATGGCAAAAAAGATTGCAAAAGTAATTATAAAACGCAAAAAACGCGCCGTTTTGGGTATGGATGCAAAGTGCATGAACTTACTTGCGAAAATCGCCCCCGTCAAAGGTTTGGCTTTGATCGCATGGGTGATGAAAAAATCAGGCTCGAAGGTGTTTACCGAGGTGTTTAAAGAGGAGAAAAAGAAATGATGAAACACATCAATATAGCGGCGGAAAAAGAACGAATTCTTGGCTGGCTTCGACAACGCAAAGAAGAAACGGGCTGTAAAGGGG
>JAZKXM010000024.1:0-10516 GCA_045611585.1 Candidatus Scatosoma sp.
AAAAAGGGGGACGTGGTGTTAAGTGTGCATATTCCCAGCAGTGGCGAGCCGATGACGAAGGACGCTTGTCACGCCGCCTATCGATCCGCGTACGAATTTTTTACGCGGTATTTTCCCAACTTATTTTCGAGAAAAGTTGCGTTTGTGTGTTGGTCGTGGTTGTTGTATCCCAAAAATGTGCAGATCATGCCCGACGCGCGCAATATCCTTCGGTTTTTAGAGGATTTTACCATAATTAAAGAGGAAGAATACGCCAATAACGACGCGGTGGTGTGGCGGATATTCGGCGTGGATAAAATGGGGGAAGCGAAGGAACTGCCCGAAGAAACCCGTTTGCAAAAGAACGTCAAAAAATTCCTTGTCGGCGGCGGAATGCTTGGCTGGGGCTACGGCGTTTTTTATTTAGATAAAGCAGAATAAGTTTATATTATTTTGTATATAAAACCTCCCTTGCAGAAGGCAAACGCTTTCGCAAGGGAGGTTTTTTTTGATTGTTGATTTATAATTCTTTGCCGCAGTTGGTGCAGAATTTGCTGTCGGGGTCAAGCCGTTCGTTGCAATGGGGGCAGGTCGCCGAAAGGGGGGACCCGCAATTTTTGCAAAATTTATCGTCTTGGTCGTTTTCCGTTCCGCATGCGCAAACGACGGGCGTAGGGGGAACTATTTCTTTGGCGAGGTTAGCCGCTGCGGGGGTAACGCCCTCTAAAAAGGTTTGGGCGGCGGGGATACATTCTTGCGCGGTATATTGCGTGATTTCACGACGGAATGCCTGCACGGTTATTCCCAGCCCAACGCCCAGCAAAGGAAGTCCAATAAACGCACACCAAAACAGCGTAGGCTGTTTTCTTGCGGCAAATGCCGTGAAGAAGTTGATAAAGCCGATCAACGTAAAGGTGATCGCAACGACCAATACGGAAATTCCGATAATTTTTAATTTGCGCTTGATTTTCGTGTGGTTTTGTTTTTCTTGCTCGTTCATAATTTTCTCCAATTTTTTCTTGCTTTGCAAGATTATATATACAGTATAGCACGAAAAAAGGGGATTTGTCAATAGTTAGAAAAGAAATTTTAAAGGAGCTCGGTCTCTCGCGCCCACCACGCAAAAAAAACCACCCTGAAAACGCGAGAGGGTTTCGTTGCAGAGCATCGAAGCGTCGTCGTGCGCAAAGCTTAAAGCAAAGGTGAAGTTAACGGTTGCGGCACTCCTCGCGCGAACCTCCGATAATACGTCGGTTACTCGGGCTCTCGCGTCCACCACGCAAAAAAACCACCCTAAAAAGGCGAGAGGGTTTCGTTGCAGAGCAACGAAGCGTCGTCGTGCGCAAAGCTTAATGCAAAGGTGAAGTTAACGGTTGCGGCACTCCTCGCGCGAACCTCCGATAATACGTCGGTTGCTCGGGCTCTCGCGCCCACCACGCAAAAAAACCACCCTAAAAGGGTGGTTTGCGTGGTGGACGCGAGAGGGCTCGAACCTCCGACCTCTACCATGTCAAGGTAGCGCTCTAACCAACTGAGCTACGCCTCCAAATTCTTACTGCGTTATTATAACAAATAAAACGGGTTTCGTCAATGGATTTTGCCCGTTTTTTATAAAAAATTGCAAAATTCAGGGAAAAAGTTCCCATCAAAAAATCAATTGCTTTCGAAACGTTGACTTTTTTCTTAAAAACAAATATAATAATAGGGTAAACGATGCGTTACGTTAGGAGAAAGTATGTACGAAAAAATAGCTTTGGGCGTTTTATTGCCCTTTTTTGGCACTACCCTCGGCGCGGCGATGGTGTTCCTGCTGAAAAATAAATTAAATGAAAAATTGCAAAAATTTTTACTCGGTTTTGCCTCGGGCGTGATGATTGCGGCGTCTATTTGGTCGCTAATTATGCCCGCCGCGGAGATGGCAAAGGATGCGGGTCAGCCCGAATGGTTGCCGCCTGCCGTTGGGTTTGTGCTGGGGATGTTATTCCTTTTGGCGTTGGATACCTTTGTACCGCACCAGCACTTGGATTCGGAGTGTCCCGAAGGGACAAAATGTACCTCGCTTGGGAAAAACAAACTGCTGTTTATGTCCGTCACCTTACACAACGTTCCCGAAGGAATGGCGGTAGGGGCGGTATTTGCGGGAATGATCGCGTCCGGTTCGCCTATTTCGCTTGCGGCGGCGCTGTCGTTATCTATCGGGATTGCATTGCAAAATTTCCCCGAAGGGGCGATTATTTCTATGCCTTTAAAGGCGGCGGGGCAAAGCAAAACTCGTGCGTTCCTTTATGGCGCGTCGTCGGGAATTGTAGAGCCGATTGCAGCGCTTGTGACCCTTTTGTTTTCTGCGATCATTTTGCCTGTTTTGCCCTATCTTCTTGCTTTTGCGGCGGGGGCAATGATTTACGTTGTGGTGGAGGAGCTGATTCCCGAATCGCAAAGCGGAGAGCATACGAATATTGCGACAATGGGCGTGATGCTGGGCTTTACGCTGATGATGATCTTGGATATGGCACTCGGCTAAGATAGGAGGGGAAACGAATGAAAAAAACGGAAATGAAAACGGTCGTCGCGTTTGACGAAACGGATATGCAAATTTTGTCCTTGTTAAAGGACAACGCGCGTATTTCTATGAAGAGTATCGCCGAACGGACTTACCTTTCCTCCACGGCGATTGCCGCGCGTATTGAAAAGCTGGAAAAAGCGGGCTATATCGAAGGATATTATACCAAAATCAACTCCGCGGCGTTCGGGTTGGGGGTAAAAGCGTTTATCAATTTGGAGGTAGAGCCTATCCAAAAAACGGAATTTTATCCGTATATCCGCTCGTGCGCGAACGTCGTACAATGCAGCTGTGTGACGGGGGAATATTCAATGCTGATCGAAGTGCTGTTCTCCTCAACCACCGAGCTGGATCATTTTATCGGCGAATTGCAGCATTTCGGCAGGACGAAAACGCAAATCGTCTTTTCAACGCCCGTCGAACATCGCAACGTTTTACCTGAAACCGAATTGAAATAAACGGAACTTAAAAACCCAGTCAATGCCTTTTATCATAAGGCATTGACGGGGTTTTGTTATGTCATAAAATTCCATTTATTGTTTCACGGGAAACAATAGGCGCGCACTTGTGCATATATCAAAAGAACGTGATATCGCTCCACATAAGGTTGGCACGGGTGTTGGCGTCGCGGTCAAAATATTGCATAGCAACGCAATGGTCCAGCGTTTCCTTTTTGGGGTATTGCGCGAAGAGCTGGCGGGTCAGCTGTTCGGCAGGGGCTTTCAAGAGATACCCGTCGCCGAAGAAATAGCTGAGGTCGTAATCGACTGCCGTTTCGTCGCCGTCCTCTGCGGCGTAATATGCCTGCGCATAATTTTCAAAGACGTAATCGCCGCCGATACAGCTGGTATAGCCTATATATTCCATATTTCTAACGGCGTTTTCGGGCATGGAAAGGAAGTTGATAAACATTGTTGCCGCCGTCACGTTTTTACAGTCTTTTGTCAGCGCCCAGCCGTCAAACCAAAGGTTGGAAACCGTTTCGGGGATTGCATAGTGCAATTCCAGCGGGTTTTCCACAACCTCCTCCTCGTCGTCGCCTTGCGAATAATCAAGGATATAAACGGCGTCGCCGCTCCATTGATAATTGACGGTGATTTTGCCTGCAATCGTGTCGTTTTTCCCTTCGTCCGTTTCAAAGCCGTATAAATTGTTCGTCATAGATTTTAACAGCTTTTTCACGGCGTTCATCGTGTCGGGGGAGGTGTCGTTCATCAGCTTACTTAATTCGCTTTGGTACGTTGAACGAGTGATTTCCCCTTTTTCATATTTCGTTTTCAGCTGTTGCAAACGGGTTTCATAATGCATGGCAAGCCCGACGAAATAGGTATCGCGAATGTTGTTTTTTGCAGTGATTTTATGCGCGTAGGCGGGGTTTGTAAAGACGCTCCACGTGTTGACGTCTTCCGCTTTTACAAGCAACGGATTATACACAAAGCCCGTTGTTCCCCACATATATCCCGCTGCGTATTCTTTCCACGCGTCGCCGTTTTTCAAATGATTTTCCGCAAACGTAGTGGCAATATAGGGAGAAACGTTTTGCGCGTAGTAATTGTTCGGGTTGGAAATATCGAAAAAGCTTTCGGGCAGCTTCATCAATCTGTTTTCCGCCGCTAATTTCATCAACATATACTCGGAAGGGCAGACAAGGTCGAAATGGTCGCCCATTTTGATCATATTGTACAGAGTTTCGTTGTCGTTTGCGATACAGTACTCGACGCGGATTTCTTTGCCCGTTTGTTGCTTGTACCAAGCCTCAAATTCGTGCAGCAGGGGGCTGTCCTCGTCGCCGCCGTCGATATATTCTGCCCAGTTAGCCACTTTCAGCACGGGGCGAGTGTCCCTTGTCAAACCGAATGCCAAACCGCCCGAAAGGGCAATTGCCGCGGCAACCGCGATTGCGACCGATTTTTTGATCATTTCTTACCTCCTTTTTTGCGGGCGACGACGTTCATAACCGTCACCGCAACGACGATGATAAGGAAAATTATCGCGGTGAACGCCCAGTAAGAGGACTTAATGGTGTTTACCGTGCCGCCTTTTGCGAGGCTGTATATATGCGTACTGATCGTTTGAAAGGTGTTCGGCTTCGTGTATTCGGCAATCACGTAATCGTCTAACGAAAGAGTCATTGCAAGCAAAAAACCCGAAACGATCCCCGGCATTATTTGCGGAATAATAACCGAAAACAACGCCTTGGTTGGCGTAGCGCCAAGGTCAAGCGCCGCCTCGTATAAATTGTTGTCCATTTGCTTTAATTTAGGGATTACCGACAGTACCACAAAGGGAGTACAAAGCGCCATTTGCCCGACTACCAACGGAACATAAGAGGACTTTGGAATGTTCAGCGCGACGATCAAAAACGCAAAGGAAATGGCGGTTACCACCTCGGCGTTGATAACGGGGATTTGGTTGACTCCGCTAAGTAACCCCGCCGTCCGCTTTTTGGAATAAAAAATCCCGATTGCGCCGATCGTTCCTAGCACGGTGGAGAGGGCGGCGACGATCACGGCAAGCAGCAAGGTTTGCAATACGATCGGCAGCGGCTGGTTGTCCATATTAAAGAAATATTTATAATGGTCAAGGCTAAACCCTTTCCAGCTGGTGATGGTTTCCGACTTGTTAAAGCTATATACAGTCAAAAGCAGGATAGGGGCGTAGATAAACAGCAAAACCAGCCCGATAAACAGCCATTTTAAGGAAGATTTTATTTTTACCATAACGAAGTCCCCCTTGTACCCGATTGCGACTGCGTGTCAAACCCGCCCGTCAGCCAAGTGATTAAAAACATCAGCGTCAACAAGATCAACGCCGTGACCGAACCCATGTTCCAAAGGTCGTTTTTGAAACATTCGTCAATGAACGAGCCGATAATTTTGGTGTGGTTAAAGGTCATATAATTGGAAATAACGTAATTTGTCATCGACGGCAAAAATACCATCGAAACGCCGCTCATAATCCCCGCCTTCGAAAGGGGGAGGGTCACTTTGATAAAGGTGCGTGCGTTGCTTGCGCCCAAATCCTTCGCCGCTTCAATATAGCTGTTGTCGATCTTGATAATCGTTGTATAGATTGGCAACACCATAAAGGGCAGGAAATCGTACACCATTCCCAAAATCGTGTTAAAAATGTTCCATTCGGCTTTGTTATAAATCCCGATCCACTCCAAAAGCTCCTTCAAGGCGTTGACGCGCAGGACGAAATTTACCCACATCGGGACAATGAACAAAAGCAGTAAGCCCGACTTGTTGCGCAGCTTGGATTTGGCGATAATGTACGCCACGGGATAGGCGATCACGAGGCAAACGATAGTACTCATAATCGATATGAACAAGCTTTGTACAATGGTTTTAAAGCGCGCGGTTTCAAAAAAGGAATCGCCGCCGCTGCCGCTGAAAAACATCGTGATATTGTCGAAGGTGAATTTGCCGTCCAAATCGGTAAAGGCATAATACACGATGATAAGTAGGGGGGCTACCACAAAAACGGCAAGGAACAGCGCGTAGGGCACCGCCAGCCATTTGCGGGAAAAGCGCAATTTTGCTTTCGTCATTGTTTTCCGCCCTCCGTGACCTTCAAGGTCAGTTTGATTTTATTCTTGGGGATAATCAGGCTGACAAGGTCGTTTTCGTTCCATAAATCCTCGCAGGCGAGGACGTAATCTTCCTCGTTTTCCGTACGTACGATATAGCGGTAATATTCGCTTTTATAGATAAGGGAGATGATATGCCCCTGCGCGCCACCTTCTTCGGCGTTGTCGCTCATAGTGATATCGTGCAAGCCGACCTCAACGTTTACCTCCGTATCCGTCAAATCCAGCTTTTCGCCCTTGGCGGTGATAAGGTAGCCCTCCTCGTCCAGCGTACTGCCAGGGTACAGCTGCGTGACGTCGCATTCAAACTCGCCGTCGCCAAATTCGACGGTGTTGCGCTTGGTGATTACGCCCGTAAACTTATTGACGCGGAATTTCTTTTTCATAACGTGTATGCCGTCAGGCTCTACCGTTAAGCCGACCATATCGCCGACGGCGGGGGTGGTGGTGCTTTGGATTTCAATTTCGTATCTTCCGCACTGTACCAAAATTTGATAATGAATCCCCTTAAAAATAACGGAAGTGACCTTGCCTTTCAGCATTCCGTCGTCGAAGGCGGTAATTTTCACGTCCTCGGGGCGCACGACAACGTCCACGGGTTCGTTGGGTTCAAAACCGCAGTCAAGGCACTTGAACGCCTTGCCGCAAAACCGCACTTGATAATCCTTTGCCATTACGCCCGAAAAGATATTGCTTTCGCCGATGAAGTCGGCAACGAAGGTATTTTTCGGCTCGTTGTAAATTTTTTCGGGAGTACCGATTTGCTGAATCGCGCCGTCCGCCATAACGACGATGGTGTCCGACATTGTCAGTGCTTCTTCTTGATCGTGCGTGACGTAAATAAAGGTCAGCCCCAATCGCTTGTGCATAGCCTTCAATTCTAACTGCATTTCTTTACGCATTTTTAAATCGAGTGCGCCCAAAGGCTCGTCTAACAGCAAAATTTCGGGTTCGTTGACGATTGCGCGCGCGATAGCGATACGTTGCTGTTGACCGCCCGACAGCGTGGCGATGCTACGCTTTTCAAAGCCGACAAGATCTACCTGCTCCAACGCCTTTTTTACCTTTTCAGCAATGACGTCAGGGCTTAATTTTTCTAAGCGTTTACGGGTGACTCCCTTTTTATCGACGTACGTCTTTTCCACCCGTTGCAGCTTTAACCCAAACGCAATGTTCTCAAATACGTTGAGGTGGGGGAAGAGGGCGTATTTTTGAAAGACCGTATTGACGGGTCGCTTATTGGGGGGCAGGTTGCTGATGTCCTGCCCGTTTAAAAGGATTTTGCCGCTGGTCGGCATTTCAAACCCTGCGATCATACGCAAAGTAGTCGTTTTTCCGCACCCCGACGGGCCGAGGAAGGTGACAAATTCTCCCTTGCGAACGTAAAGATTCATCTTATCGACGACGGTCACGCCGTCAAATTCCTTGCAGACGTCGATAAGCTCGATAATATTTGCAGTAGTATTTTCCATAGTGCTTTCTCCCGAAACGCCCGTATGCGCGGGCGCGCTTATGTGAATATATAAATAAATGAAAATAAAATTATGTTAAATGTTGGTTTGAAGTAACAATAAAATAACTATAAACCGTCGGCGTTAAAAATTGGGCGGGGTGGATATCCACAAAAACCTTGCCTTGGTCTTGCCCGTATTGACGATTCCGTGCGGCTTGCCTGCCGAATAATAAAACGCTTCTCCCTTTTTGCAAACGTGATGCTCGCCGCCAAGCAGTACTGTGATTCTACCTTCCAACACGTAGCCGAATTCTTCGCCCTCGTGGGGGACGTCAACGTTGGTGGACGCGCCTTCGCACAGTTCTACGTGGACGGGTTCCATCATATTTTTTTGCGCGTTGGGGATCAGCCAATTAAAAAGCACGCCGTCCGAATCCTTTTCGATAAATTCCTCTTTGGAAAAGACAACCTTTTCCTTGGGTTCTTCGCGGAAGAAAGAGGATAGGTTGCTGCCCAGCGCGGATAGGATATCCGTGAGTGTGGCGATAGAGGGGCTGTTTAGGTTGTGTTCCAGCTGCGAAATGTAACCCTTCGTCAGCTCGCACCGATCGGCAAGCTCTGCTTGCGTCAAGCCCTTTTGGTTTCGCATTTGTTTGATCTTTTTCCCAAGGTTCATACGTTGCCTCCTTGCGGTGAAAATCCTACCCTCGCGCCGCCCGTTTTTCGGCACAAGGCTCAAAAGTAAAGCTGTTTGTTAAAAATAAACTTAAAGTTTAGCAAAAATAAACTCCAAGTGATGTTATTATAAAAAAAAACGAAATCTTTGTCAAACGTTTGATAGGGGTTTTATAATAATATTATAAAAGCGTGAAAAAGTTTTTTGCATGCGGTTCTATTTGAGCCGAACAACGTTAAAAAAGAAAAAGGACGTTCGGGGGAACGTCCGCGTTTGGTAGGGGCAACAAAATCAAAAAAGAATTATGAAATCACGAAAAAAGGGGTCTAGCCAAAGGCAGACCCTCATAATAATAAATATACGCTGTAAAAAGTGTTAGTTCATCGCGGCGAGCTTCTTCGCAAGCTTGGCTTTTCTGTTGTTTGCGTTGTTCTTGTGGATAACGCCCTTCGTTACAGCCCCGTCGATAGCGGAAACGGTTGCGGGGAAAATTTGGGTTGCAACTTCTTTGTTTCCAGCGTTGACAGCTTCGAGGAATTTCTTGATCTGCGTCTTCATTGCAGATTTGATCGCCTTGTTTTGCATCGTCTTCTTTTCGATAACCAAAACTCTTTTCTTTGCGGATTTAATATTAGGCATAATGTTCTCCTTATTCTTTCCATATTTTCTTGCTTATTTATTGCGTAAACCATTTTAACATAAAATTTTTTTAAAGTAAACTGTTTTTCGGTGAAAAAATGCGAAAAACGATAAATTTTTAAAATTTTTTTCTTTTGCGAGGCAAAAATGAACCTTCCCACGGGCGGAATCGCCTTTTTTGACAGCGGAATCGGCGGGCTGACCGTCCTCAATGCCTGTATGCGCCGTTTAAAAAAGGGCGTTTTTTATTATTTGGGGGACAATCTCCGCGCCCCTTACGGCAACCTTCCGCCCGAAAAAGTGAAAGAATACGTCCGTGAGGCGTTTGACGTTTTTTCCTCGTTTCGCGTAAAAGCGGCTGTGCTTGCGTGTAATACCGCTACTGCGCTTTGTATAGAGGATTTGCGTCAAAATTATCCCTTTCCGATCGTGGGGACGGAACCCGCCGTACTCCCCGCGGCGAAAGCGGGCGGCACCGTTTGGGCGTTATCCACACGCGCCACTTACAACAGCGACCGATATAAATCGTTATGCGCACGCGCGCAAGAACTTTATCCACAGTCGATTGTTCAACCGATCGCCTGCGACGGCTTGGCGGGCGCGATAGAACGTGGACTGTGGAAAACTGAAAATAATTACGACGATTTTTTACCCAAAGGAAGCCCTACCTCTATCGTGCTTGGCTGTACCCATTACGTCTTTTTAAAAAAACAAATCGAAGGGCGTTACGGGTGTTCTTGCTATGACGGAAACGAGGGGATTTCCGCCCGTTTACAATCTCTTTTACCTGCCGATGGGGCGAACGTTTGGGACGGGCAACCACTTTTTCAAAAAAAGAGGGCTTTTAGACCACTTGCAACCACTTTTTTGCGACAAAAAAATGCAGGGGAACCCCCTAACGTTTTTAAGAGCAAAAAAACGAACGTTTGTTTGCGTAAAAGACTGAAAACAAACGGGATTCAGCCCCTGAAAGGGGGATTTTGCAAAATCTTTTTTCTTGGGAAAAGCGCGGCCAAAAACGCCAATTTTTACAAACGTATGTTCGCTTTTTGATTTTTGGCAAAAAAATAACAAAAAAATGGGCGAAAATCCCAAAAAATTTCAACTTTTTTTCTAAAAAAACGAAAAAAATCCTTGACAAGGGTCAAAAGTGGTTGTATAATATTTGTAAACTGACTCATGGTCGGAAACTGCACCGAAAAAATGAAGGAGGAGGGGTTTGACAATGGCTGCATTATTTTGCGGAATGTTTGAGCATCAATTAGACGATAAAAACCGATTGCGGATCCCCGCCAAGTTCAAAAAGGGGCTTACGGGAGAGCACGGGGAAAAGAGTTACAGCTTTGCCCGCGGCTTGGACGGATGTATTTACGTATTCCCAGAAGAGGTGCTGGAAGAAACGATCGCGCAGCTCTCAAACGAAAAGATGGGGGAAGCGTCAAGGGCGTCCCTGCTCTTTTTGGGAAGTATTTACACAGCGGAAGAGGACGCGCAAGGTCGCGCGGTATTGCCTGCACGGTTGCGGGCGATGGCGGGCATCCAAAAGGACGTCGTGACGATCGGGCGCGGAAAGAGGCTGGAAATATGGGCGAAGGAAAGATATGACGAATATCTTGC
>JAZKXM010000025.1:0-14928 GCA_045611585.1 Candidatus Scatosoma sp.
CCCGTATTGATCGTCAATGAAGAATTAAACCGTTTCGTGCTGGGTACGCAATACGCCGTTTCGACGGGGATCGTGGACGTATTATCGACCAGCCCCACAACGGCGACAACTTATTATCAATACAACCCCACGACGGCGGACAAAGAAGATAGATATATTACGATGCCGACGACGAAGCCGTATTTCCAAGAAACCGTTTACGAAGAAGGCGGCGCGAAGAAATCCGTTTACGAAGAGAAGGGTGCGGAATATTTCTCCGTGAAGGTCACTTTGAAGGATTCGACAAAGGCAAACGATAAAGAGGTTCAGTTGGCATGGTATGCTGAGGACAGCGCCGTAGAAGAATTGAGCGGCGTACAGTATATCCTTGTGGATAGACAGTCGGAAGGCGCAAGCTATAACTGCTTCACGAAGGACGATTCGACGAAAGAAAACGTGTTCACCGAAACGGACGCTTATAAGGATTTTGTGAAAGCGGTCGAAAAGGCGGCGGAAGGTCTGAAAGCGGGCAGCAAGTCCTATTTCTACGTTCCTTCGATGAAGGGCTTGATCACGGACGACAATGGTTATTCTAACCTCAAATTCACGATCGCGTACAAGAACGTGGACGGAAGCAAAACTTCTTCCAATTTGAGTGCGTCCTCTTTGAAATTCACTACCGCGAAGGCTGGCTTGTACGAATTTAGAATTCTTGCCAACGATAAGGCGGGCAACACGATGCGCTACTATGTGGATGGCGTAGAGGAAAGCGTAACGACCTCCAACATTTGGAGCATCGAAAACTATCCCACGTTCACCTTCTCGGTTGAAAATTCTGGGTTGTCGGTAGAGGACGGCGGCGAATCCGACAGAACGGACACCGCGCAAATCGGCGGCGAATATACGTTGAAAGACGTCAACGTCTTGGGCGACGCGGCGGACGGCTGCACCTCGACCTTTGCTTTGTACAAGCTGAATCTTAGCGCATACGAAGCACCCGCTGGCGGGAAAGAATTGACAAAGAATATCCTTTCGGGTATCACCTATGACAAGCTTCAATCCAAAGCGGAAAGCATCGGTATTGAAAGCGGCAAAAAGGATTATATCAAGCTGTATCAAAAAGCGTATGCAGAATGTGTTGCGGACGCGCTTGGTGGCGAAGTAGAAGCTGACGACGTAATGGGCATCTTCACGAAGATCGAAGCGTTTGACAGCCGTATCAACGAAAAGGACCACCCCACAGAATGGAAGAAGAACAACAAATATAATTGGGACGCAGACGCGGCTTCTTTCACGGCGGCAGACAGCGGCAACTATTTGATTTTGTGCGTATATGGCGATTCTGAAATTGCTGCGCATAAGACGTCGGCGTACAAGCTGATTACGGCAAAGAACGAGGACGACGTCATCGTCGGTGAAACGGAATGGTTGAGAAACAACGTTGTATCCGTCGTACTGTTCAGTATCGCGGGCGTGCTGCTCATCATTTTGTTGGTGCTGTTGATGGTGAAGCCTTCCGATGAAACGTTGGATGACGTAACCGAAAAAGCAAAAGCGAAAAAGGATAAAAAATCCGCAAAATAACGGACGATACCGTAAAAACCGTCGCTGAACAAGCGGCGGTTTTTTAGAAAATTTAGAAGAAACCATGATAAGATCAAAACCGCCAAAGGAGGATGCGACGTGTTGCAACTAATTTGCGATCGTGAACAACCGTTAAAAGAATTTACGGAAAATAACTATGCGCAAGCCTCCTTTTTTTGGAGCTATCTGCTGTCGTACAAAGAAATTAAGGTAAACGGCAAAAAGGTGGATAAAAACGTCCGCCTTTTAGAAGGGGACGTCGTCGAATATTACTTGACGAAAAAGCAGGAAGAACGGGCGGCGTATCATTTGGTTTACGAGGACGAAAATCTTTTGGTTGTAGATAAGGAAAGCGGAGTGAATTCCGAAGCGGTGTATGCCGACCTTGCAAGAAGTAAAGAAACGTATTTTATCCATAGACTTGACAGAAACACTTGCGGATTGCTGGTGTTTGCCAAAACCGCGGAGTGTGAAAAAGCGTTGTTAAACGCCTTTAAATCGCACGAAGTGCAAAAGACTTATCACGCGTTGCTTGTGGGAAAATTGCCGCAATCGCACGCTTTTTTGACGGCGTATTTGCAAAAGGACGAAAAGGCGGCGCTTGCCCGCGTATATGCGCAGCCAAAGCAGGGCGCGGCGTGTATTCAAACGGAATACCAAACGCTTTGCTATGACCCCGAGCGAGATTTAACGAAGGCAAAAATCCTATTGCATACGGGCAAAACGCACCAAATCCGCGCGCATTTTGCGTTCCTTGGCAATCCCGTGCTTGGGGATATGAAATACGGAAACGTAGAAGCAAATAAACGTTTTCACTTGACTAGACAATGCCTCGTTGCAAAAATGCTGACAATTTGTTTGTCGGGCAAGTATGGTTATTTAAGTGAAAAGACCTTTTCTTCCCGTTTTGATGCAGAACTTCCAAAACTGTAAATGCGCGGGGCAGGTACGCGTTGAAAGAAACGCGCAAAAAAATGAATAGGGCAGGTACGCGATCAAGCGTCCGCTAAAATCAAAAAAACGCCGAAAAGAAATCGGCGTTTTTTTGCGTAAATTGCTTGACATATCTTTTCTTTTGTATTAATATATTATTATACATTAATATTAATAAACGCTAATATTTAACCGAGGGAGAAGAAAAATGAGAAAGCAAGACTGTACGCATAGTGAACACGCGCAAACGCTGGAAAAGGTGCGCAAGCAAGCGCTTAGTACGGAAGAGGTAGAACGGGTCAGCCGACTGTTCCGTATGCTGGGCGAACCCTCGCGGTTGAAGATCGTACTTTCCCTGTTGGAAGGGGAGATGTGCGTATATCATATTACGGAGGCGTGCGGCGCGATGCAAAGCGCGACCAGTCAGCAATTACGTATTTTAAAGGACAACAAAATTTTACGCTCCCGTCGTGAGGGGCATACGGTGCTGTATTCCATTGCCGACGATCACGTTCGCGAAATGGTAGAGATGGGCAAACTGCACCTGCAGTGCGGCAAGGAAGAGGATTGTGAAAGAGGTGGATGATGAAAAAGGAAGAAACAGTACAATCGTTCAACGCCCCTATGAAAAGCACATTGACGTTAAAAGGGTTAGATTGCGCCGTTTGCGCGGGCGAATTGGAAGAACAGATTAAACGAATTGACGGGGTCAGCTACGCAAACGTATCCTTTGTCAACCAAAAGCTGACCGTAGAGTGCGCGGATAAAAACACGCTGGATAGGGTAAAGGACGCCGCTAATCATTTTGAGGAAGTGCAGGTGGTTGAGGATACGTTGACGAGCCGACCGTCCGCATGGCAAACGCATAAAAGGCAAATTTTTCAAATTATCGGGGCGGCGATTTTGTTTGTCGCGGGATTGATTGTCGGTACGATTGACGGAAAATGGTGGCGGACTTCGTCAACGGTGTTATTTGCGTGCGCGTATTTTGCCGTCGGGGTTTCGGTGCTGGTGCAAACGGGCAAAAACCTTTCCAAAGGTAAAATTTTCGACGAAAATTTCTTAATGACGGTGGCTTCCCTCGGCGCTTTTTGCTTGGGCGAATATCACGAAGGCGCGGCGGTCATGATTCTATACCAAACGGGTGAGCTGTTGCAGGCGCTTGCCGTCGGTTCGTCTAGGCGGTCTTTAAAAACGCTGATGGCGCTTAAAAGCGAATGGGCAAACTTGCTTTCGCCCACAGGCGAACAAAAAGCAATCGCGCCTGAAAGCTTGCGCGTCGGCGATAAAATTTTAATCAAAACGGGCGAAAAAATTCCCGTCGATTGTCGCTTGCTTTCGCAAAGCGCGCTGCTGGATACAAAATCCCTAACGGGCGAATCCACTTTCCGAAAAGCGGAAAGGGGGGAAGAACTGCTTTCGGGGTTTCTAAACGCAGGCGCGCCGTTTGAGGCGCAAACGCTTCGTCCTTATCAAGACAGCGCAACGGCAAAAATTCTCGATTTAGTGGAAAATTCCACGTCGAAAAAATCAAGTTCGGAAAAATTTATCACGAAATTTGCGCTTGTTTACACCCCCGTCGTGTGCGTGCTTGCTCTGCTTGTGGGGCTGGGCGTGCCGCTGTTCTCGCTGGCGACGTCGGGCGGGGCAAATTGGGCTCGTTGGATCCGTTCCGCACTCACGTTCCTCGTCGTTTCCTGCCCGTGCGCGTTGGTTATTTCCGTTCCGCTTACCTATTTTTCGGGCGTTGGCGCTTGCGCAAAACGGGGGATTTTGGTAAAAGGCGCAACCTATCTAGACGTTGCCGCGAAAATTTCCACTGTCGCGATGGATAAAACGGGTACTCTTACGCACGGGGATTTTTCGGTAATCAAGGCATATCCTGCGGACGGTTGGACGGAAGAAGGGCTGCTTTCGATTGCCGCCGCTATCGAGTTTTCCTCGTCGCACCCCATCGCCGCCGCGTTTAAGGATATTTATATCTCCGCTGCCGCGGACGAAGTGCAAGAGCTTGTTGGTCGCGGTCTTTTGGGGAGAGTACAAGGCAAAAGGGTGCTGGTCGGCAATGAAAATTTATTGACGGATAACGGTGTGGCGTTGCTGAAACGTAATTCCGTTTATACTCTTATTCACTTTGCAGTCGATTGCGAATATGCAGGGTCGATCGAGGTGGGGGATAAGCTCCGTGATGAGGCGGTTTCCAGCGTTTCCACGCTGAAAAAAGAGGGCGTTTCGCACGTAACAATGCTGTCGGGGGATGATGCCGTTCGCGCGGAAAAAGTGGCAAATGCGATAGGCATGGACGGATTCACGGCAAATTTACTGCCTGATGAAAAGCTGACGGCGCTTCAAAAATTGCAACAAAACGGCAAGGTGATGTACGTCGGGGACGGAGTGAACGACGCGCCCGTCATGACGGTTGCCGATTGCGCGGTTTCAATGGGGAAATTGGGCAGCGCGGCGGCTGTGGAGGCGTCCGATTTCGTTCTCATATCGGACGATTTGCGCGGGCTGGTTGATTTACGGCGAATTGCCCGTCGTACCCGCCGTATCGTCTTTCAAAACGTTGTTTTTTCTATCGCAATGAAGACGGCGTTTATGGTGTTGGGCGCGTTGGGCGTTCTTCCGCTTTGGCTGGCGGTGTTTGCGGACGTGGGCGTAATGCTGTTGGCGGTGCTTAATTCCTTGCGCGTCCGCGCGGTAAAATCTTTTAAAAAATAGTCGTCAAAATCTTTTCATTTCGTCTAAGATATGCTATAATAAAATGAGTAAAAAAGGGAGATAAAAAATGTCAAAACAACGTTTGGTTGTGGCAACCAATAACGCCCACAAGCTGAAAGAAATCGCACAAATCTTTACCGAATACGAAGTAATTTCCCAGCGACAAGCAGGGTTTGAGGAAGAAGTGGAAGAAACGGGCGCAACGTTTGAAGAAAACGCCTTGATAAAGGCGCGCGCAGCGTGTAAGGCTTTGGGGCTTGTGACGCTTGCGGACGACAGCGGACTTTGCGTCAACGCGCTTGGCGGCGCTCCGGGGGTGTACAGCGCGCGCTATTGCGGGCATCACGGCTCCGATCAAGAAAACCGCGCTTTGCTTCTCAAAAATATGGAAGGGGTAACCGACCGTTCGGCATATTTTAAAAACGCTAGCGCCTTGGTGTATCCTGACGGGAAAGAGCTGGTTGCAGTTGGCGAAACGCACGGATATATCCTCTCGGAGGAGGTTGGGACGGGTGGCTTCGGCTATGACCCCATCTTTTTCAGCGACGATCTGCAACGCTCGTTTGGAGAAGCGACGGACGAAGAAAAGAATTCCGTTTCCCACCGTTTCCGCGGCTTGCAGGCGTTGCGGGAAATGCTTAAAAAGGGCGTTTAATCGCCGAAAAAATCAAAAAGGAGGGGGCAGGTACGCGTTGAACACGCGATTGCTTGCCAAATCAGCCCATTTATGACGAAAATTATCGTTGTGTCGGATACCCACGGCGGCGTTGCCGCTTTGGAGAAATTACGCCCTTTAATTGAGGAAAACGACTTCCTGATTTATCTTGGCGACGGGCTTTCCGATCTGCGCCTGCTGACAAAGGACTTTCCCGAAAAAATTTACGCCGTCCGTGGAAATTGCGATTTCTTTTTTACCGTCCCCGCCTCTGGAGAGCTGGACGTTGAGTGGATTAAAATTTTTTATTGCCACGGTCACGAATATAGAGTAAAAAGCGATTTGTCCCGCCTTGCGGCGGCTGCAAAAAGCCGTGGTGCGCAAATTGCTTTGTACGGGCATACCCACCGCGCCGCCGTTGACGAGGTGGATGGGGTAACGCTGATCAACCCCGGCAGTTTAAAACGCCCCGTCGGCGAAGGGGGAAGCTACGCCTATCTTGTCGTCAACAAGGATAAATTTACACACGTCACCGTCGGAGAAAGTGTTTTTTAATGCAAAATTGATTCCGTTAAAGTATATAGATAGCAACAAAACCCCCCCGCGCGAAATACATACTCGCGCGGGGGGTATTTACTATAAAATTGCAAAACGCTTATTCGTCAATCTCGATTGTATAACAGCAAACGTGTTCTTGGTTGGGCGCAAGATGAGTCATATCCTCTTTCTCTTCCAGCTGATCAATCTTGCCTTCGGTGGCGGGCAGGGCGCTCCACGGCTCTAAGCAGACGTAAGGCGCGTCCGTTTCGGGCATGTGCCAAATTCCGAAATATTTAAAATCGGTAAAATCCATACTCACGACGGCGGGATCCTTTTTGCTCTTGATAGAAACCTTGCGGCAGGTATTTGAAAGCACGATCGCGTCGTTGTCAAACAAGGAATGGCGCAAAGCAATCTTCGTCCCGTCCGTTAAAGGATAGGGCGCGGAACGTCCGTCCATAAACTTGTTTTCGGATAACAGCTTTTCAGCGACGTTGGATTTTTCCGCAAACTCGATATAATAATCTTCAAATTCGCCCTCGCCAAACGGTACGTTGATCCCGGGGTGACCGCC
Source organism: Candidatus Scatosoma sp. (assembly GCA_045611585.1). Lineage (GTDB taxonomy): Bacteria > Bacillota > Clostridia > Christensenellales > Borkfalkiaceae > Scatosoma. The sequence continues at coordinate 6,987 of JAZKXM010000025.1, forward strand.
AACGGCGAAAATCAAAGTCTTTTCCCCAACGTTTTTCGTGCGGTGGGACACCGTCAGTTTTTTGCCGTCCAAGGCAAAGGTGATGTAAAATTCAAAGCGGAAGGGGTATTCCTTGCGGGTATCCTCGTTGTCGGTGAACAAAAAAGTCATTTTTGTCGCCGTGCGCTCATACAGCTTAAACGCGTAATAGCGCGCCAAACCGTGGCATTGAATTTCATACGTCTGTCCGTCGTAGGTATAGACGTTTTTAAACATTCTGCCGATGGTGGGGAAAAGGTTGTACGCCCGCCCCGTCCAGTAAGCGGGATCTCCCTGCCAAAGATATTCTCTGCCCGTTTCCTTTGAATAAACGGATTTCAGCTGCGCGCCCGCCGTTTCTGCTTCTACTTTTAAATACTTGTTTTCGATAGAATAAATCATGCCCAAAATCTCCTTCCGTTCTTCACGCAAATTATATCATAAAACCGCCCGTTTGTAAAGGAAAGAAGGGGAGAAAGCGAAATTTTTTTCAAGAACTCTTTTGCGCCCGCGCTTGCATTCCTGTATTTGTTTTCTCACGCTGACGTTTCATACGCTTGCGTTCCCGCAGCTGTTTGCGGCTCTCTTGCGTTTACGCGCGAGTTCTTCCTTTCTAAATTTTCCTAAACGGAACTTAAATCCTCCCAAACGGACCTATATAACAGGTAGAAAAGGGGTATACTGTATTTGTTTTATTCTTAAATTAAGAAAAAAGTTCCAAAATAGCACAAAAATTTCCGCTTTTCTTTTTCAAACGGGTGACAAGAACAAAAAAATATAGTATAATAAAAAAGACGGGGATTGTTATTGGTTTTATTTTTTACCATAAAATCCTGTCGAAAAAAGAAAAAAGTTATACGTAGGAGAGAAAAACAAAATGGAGATTTTCGAATCAATCGTCATGGCACTTGCGGCGGTCGGCAGCTTTTTGATCGGCTTTAAGCTCTTGGGCGATAACATGGAAAAGCTGTTCGGTAACGCCTTAAAGAGGCTGTTTAACAAGACTTCGGACAAAAAATGGGTGGGGGTCGGCATGGGTGCCGTTACGACGGCGGTCATACAAAGCTCCGGCGTCACGACGGTCATGGTCGTCGGGTTTGTCAATGCGGGCATTATGTCGCTGTATCAGGCTGCAAGCGTGATTATGGGTGCGAACATCGGTACCACGATCACGGCGCAAATTGCCGCCTTAAACGACCTTCCCGTCAATCATATTTTTATTCTGCTGTTGACGTTGGGCGTGTTTATGGAGCTCTTTTCCAAAAACGATAAGATCAAAAGCGGCGGGCTTGCCTTGGCGGGCTTAGGAATGGTCTTTTTCGGGTTAGAGATTATGAAAGCGCACATGAACGTTTTAAAGGATCTCGTCAACCTGCAAGGTTTTTTATCGACAATGTCAAATCCCTTCTTGTTGCTCGTTTTCGGGATTGTATTCACTGCATTGATGCAATCGTCCAGCGCGGTAACCACCATTATTATCTCAATGGCGAGTGCGGGGCTGATTGTCGGTGGTGGCGGGAACGCCGTTTTATACATCATTTTGGGCTCTAATATCGGTTCGTGTGTGACGGCTCTCATATCTTCGGTTGGTACGTCGGCAAATGCAAGACGCGCAAGTATAATTCATTTGCTTTTCAATACTTGCGGTTGCATACTGTTTATGATTTTACTCCTTTGTTGGCGAGGATTTTTTGAAAGCACGTTTGGCGCTTGGTTCGGCGAACCCAGCACCCAAATCGCTATGTTCCACACCTTCTTCAACGTAGTTTGCACCCTGCTGTTCCTGCCGTTTACAAAGCTGTTGGTCAAGGCGGCAACCTTCCTCGTTCCCGATAAGAAGGTGAAAGAGGGAGCAAGTTCTGAAATTATCTATATGGACAAGCGTTTTTTGAAAACGCCTTCCGTTGCAATCGGTCAGCTGAACAAAGAAGTGTTCCGTATGGCGGATATGGCGATGGACAGCGTAAAAACGGCGTTCGACGGCTTTGTCGCGCGCGATCTTGAAGCGGTGGACAAGGTGCAGAACGGTAACGAACGAATTATGCGCTTGGGCGAGCAAATCAGCGACTTTTTGGTGCAGGTGTCCGCTTGTGATATTCCTTTCGCCGAAGAACGGACGGTCAGCGCTTTACACGCGAACGTTGGGGACGTGGCGCGTATTGCAGAGCTTGCGGACAATCTTACGAAATACACCAAGAGAGAGGTGAAGGATAACTTGAATTTCTCTGAAGGAATTATCGAAAAGATAGGGGAGATGCACGCGCTGCTGCACCGTCAATACGAAACGGTGAAAACGCTTTCTTTGGAAAAACGTTACGATTTGCTTGCCGAATCCGACCGCTTGGAGGAAGAAATCGACGGAATGAGAAAGGACTTGGTTGCCGAACATATTTTGCGTTTGTCGCAGGGCAAATGCCGTCCCGAAAACAATACCGTGTTCATCAACCTCGTTTCCAACTTAGAGCGTATCGGCGACCACCTCAATTTTGTTGCGCACAGCGTTGAAGAGAAATAATTATAGGCGGCTAAAAGCCGCGCAAAATGCAAATAAAAACGCCTCACCTCGTACACGGGTGGGGCATTTTTGTTTTTTTGTCGTTTGGTTTGGCGGGAAAATTACATATTTTCGTGCGCGATTTCAGATTCGGTCAGCACGGGAGAATTTAACGCAAACCGCTTTACCGATTCGATTGCGTTTTGACAAAGCCGCTTGGTTTTGTAATGCTCGCCAAGGCACAGCAGTTGTCCGTTGCCAGAGAACAGCTTGTAAATATAATCGCCGTGCTTGGTCAAGGAGATACGGAAATTGCCTTTTTGAATATTCGTTTTGTGCGTTGCAATCCCGTTTACCGCGCCCGTGTAAGTGGTGTATTCTTCGCTGGATAAAAGCTTTTCGCCGTTGTTTGCAAACAACTCAAAATAGAAGGAGTTGTTTCCGTCAATGTTGGGCTTTGCGCTGATAATCCATTTGCCATTATACGACCCAATGCTGTATTCGATGGCTTCGCCGTCATCCTCAACGGGAGTTTTTACCACTTGGTCAACGACGTTTTCGTCAATGATCGCCGTTGCAGCAAACCGCTTGGTCGATTCGATCGCGCTTTCACAGCGCGCCCGCGTCGAGTAATTTTCGCCCATACAAAGCAAAGTGTTCTTGCCGCTCAACAGCTTAAAGATATAATCGCCTTTTTTGGAAAGGGTAATTTTAAAATTGTTCCGTTCGATATTCGCTTTATGCGTATTGATTCCCGACAACGCGCCCGCGTAAGAGGTGTATTCCTCGCTTGATAAAAGCTTTTCGCCGTTGGAGGCGTGCAGCTCGAAGAAATAGGATTCTTCTTCCACCTCGTCCTCCTTGCCCTCTACGACGATACGGCAAATCGTCCATTTGCCCTTATATTTCGTATCCTCGGCATTCCCTTCATCCTCAACGGGCTTTTCCGCGGTTTTTTCAACGGGCTTTGCCTTGGTAGGGGACGCCTTCGCCGCAGGTTTTGTCGCGGGCTTTGCGACGGGCTTTGCCGTGGTTTTCGTCGTGGGTTTTTCCGTGGCAGCCATTTCGGCAGCAACTTTTTCGGCGGCAGCCTTTTCAGCCGCCTTCGCCTTTCTTGCTTTCTCCGCAACGGCTTTCTTTTCCGCCTTTTCAGCGGCGATCCGCTCTTCCTTCAACCGTTCGGCTTCCGCCTTTTCGGCGGCGATCCGCTCTGTCTCTAACCGTTCGGCTTTCAAGCGTTCTTCTTCCGCTTGCCGTTCGGCTGCGATCCGTTTTGCTTCCTCCCGTTGCGCGGCAATTCGATCCGCTTCCGCTTTTTCGGCGGCTAAACGCGCTTCTTCTTCCGCTTTTTGCTTGGCGATTCGTTCCGCTTCCGCCTTTTCAGCCGCCAGCTTTTCCGCTTTCGCTTTTTCTTCCTCGGCTTTTTTCGCCGCCGCAAGCCGCGCTTCTTCCGCTTTTTTAGCGGCTAATTTTTTCTTTTTCTTGTTCGACGCGCCCTTTGCGATAAGAATAATCACCGTCACAAAAATCAACAAAACGCAAGCGCCAACGACGGCGACAAGCGCAAGATTGTTTCGGCAATACTCGGTAATCTTATTCAAAATCATATCCCACATAACGGTTTCTCCTTTTGCGCGGCGAAGGTAAATTTTCGCGGTTTTTACGCGCGCACAACTATATATATTTTCACTACTACTATTTTAATACAAAAATCGTCAAAAGTCAATGATTGCCCGAAAAAATTTCACGGGTTTTTTGTAAAAAAATTGACATTTTTTTCAGAATAGAGTACAATGTAGCTATGGAAAAAAGCATGGTAGCCATCATTGGCGGCGGCGCGGCGGGGTTGTTTGCCGCGGCGGTGCTGTCGCAACGGATAGATGGCGTAACAATTTTTGAACAAAACGATCGGCTGGGCAAAAAGCTGTCCGCCACGGGCAACGGCCAAGGGAACGTCACAAACGTCGCGCTCTCTTGCGACCGCTATTTTTCGGTACAAAATAATCCCGACACGCCCGCTCGGCTGACGGCACTGTTTTCTCGCTTTTCCAAGGCTTGGCTGACGGAATTTTTATCACAGCTTGGCGTGCTGACCTTCGCGGACGAGCGGGGCAGGGTTTATCCCACATCCCGTCAGGCGTCCTCCGTTACGGACGCGTTGCGTTTTTCTATCGCGGCAAACAGAGTGGACGTGCGCCTTTCCACGCGCGTTTGCGGGTTGCAACGCTCAAACGGCGGTTACGTTGTAGAATATACGGGCAAAGAGGGAAACCGTGGCAAATTGCACGCGAAATATCTTTTGATTTGTACGGGCGGCAAGGCCGCAAAAAATTTCGGCACGGACGGCGGGGCGTACTCGCTGACGGGTTCGTTTGGGCATACGCTGACGTCGCTGTATCCTTCGTTGGTGCAGCTGAAAACGGACGTGTCCTACACCAAGACGTTGAAGGGGATTCGCGCTGCGGACGTAAAAGTGACGGCGTACGCGCAGGGGCAAGAGCAAGCCACTGTGCTTGGCGATCTTATCTTTACCGAATACGGAGCATCGGGGGACGCGGTGTTCCGTTTGTCCGCTTACCTTACGGCGACGGACGGGGATCGCAAGCTGTACGTCGATTTCCTGCCCGCCCTTTCGCAGGGTGAGTTGACCCGCTTTTTAACAAAGAAACGGGAGTACTGTCATTATCCCAGCGGCGATCTTTTGTGTGGAGTGCTGAACAATCAAATCGCCCGCGCGGTAGAAAAATACGCCAAGGCGAACGGAATTGCGATAGAGGGCGCGGTCAAAAAATTCCCTTTGACGGTGACGGGCAATTTGGGATTTGATTATGCGCAGGTCACCAAGGGCGGAGTTCCGCTTTTAGAGGTGACGGACGGGTTTGAAAGCATATACGCCCCCAACGCCTACCTTTCGGGAGAGCTGTTGGATATAGACGGCGAATGCGGCGGTTTTAACCTGCATTTTGCCTTCGCCTCCGCTGCAGCCGCGTGCGAGGATATTTTGTCTAAAATACAAAAAACAAGGGGGCAGGTATGAGTTTAAAGACCCTCACGGGCATAAAATTGCCTCCCGAAAAAGGGGAGGCGGAGCTGATCAAACGGGCGCAAAAAGCGCTCGGGTGCAAGCCTGCGCACTTTGCCATTTTAAAAAAATCGTTGGACGCGCGGGACAAAAACAACGTGCATTACGTCTATTCGATCGAATTTTCCGCGCAAAAGCAAACACCGCAAAAAGAGCAGCTTGAACGGTTGCCTGCGGCAAAGCTGCCCCAAAACCCCGTGCTGGTCGTCGGTAGCGGCCCAGCGGGGCTTTTTTGCGCGTTGCGCTTGTTGGAAAGAGGGATCAAGCCTATCCTTATTGAACGGGGCGCGCCCGTTGACGAACGGGCAAAAGCCGTGGATATTTTTGCGGCGACGGGCAAGCTGAATCCCAACGTCAACGTTCAGTTTGGCGAAGGGGGCGCGGGGACGTTTTCGGACGGGAAGCTGAACACGCAAACGCACTCTCCGCTCAACCGCGCGGTGCTGGAAACGTTTGTGCAGTACGGCGCGCCGCAGGAAATTTTGTGGCTGAACAAACCGCACGTCGGCAGCGACAATTTGAAAACCGTAGTCAAAAATATGCGCGAGGGGATTTTGTCGCAGGACGGCGAGGTTCGGTTTCATACTCTTTTGTCAGATATTTCGGTCAAGGAGGGCAGGCTGCAAGCCGCGGTATTAACCAATTTAGAAAACGGAACGCAAGAACGGGTGGAGGTTTCCGCTTTGGTGTTGGCGGTTGGTCATAGCGCCCGCGACACCTTTGAAAAGTTGCTTTCTCGCGGCGTGACGATGCGCGCCAAGGATTTTGCGGTGGGGGTGCGTATCGAGCATTTGCAATCGTCCATTGGTTTGGCGCAATACGGCAAAGCGTACGAACGGCTGCCCGCGGCAGATTATAAGCTGGTATCCCACGTAAGCGACCGCGCAGCGTTCACCTTTTGTATGTGCCCCGGCGGGTACGTGATGCCCGCCGCAAGCGAGGAAGGGGGCGTTGTCACCAACGGAATGAGTAATTTTGCCCGCGACGGCAAAAACGCAAACAGTGCGCTGATTGCGCAGGTAACCCGCGCCGATTTTGGCGAAGGCGCGTTGGCCGGTATGTATTTCCAGCAAAAATTAGAGGCGGCGGCTTTTGAGGCGGGCGGCAAAACGTACGCCGCGCCTTTACAACGAATAGAGGATTTTCTCGCCGACCGTCCCACACGGCGGTTAGGGGAGGTGTTGCCTACCTATCCCAAAACGGAGTTTTGCAACCTGAACAAGCTGTTGCCCGCCCCCGTTTCGGACGCGCTGAAATGCGCCATTGTGGATATGGATAGACGCTTGAAGGGCTTTGCCCACGCCGACGGTTTATTGACCGCCGTCGAAACGCGCACCAGCTCTCCCGTGCGTATCGAACGGGACGAAAATTTACAGTCCGTTTCTTGTCTTGGGCTGTACCCTTGCGGCGAGGGTGCAGGGTATGCAGGGGGGATTACTTCCTCTGCCGCGGACGGAATTAGAGTTGCTGACGCCGTTTTTGGGCAGTTTTTGAGCAAATAATGGCGTTTTAGGCCCTATATCACCAAACTTTCACAAAACTATCACATTGTATTCACAATTAAAGTATAAAATGATATATGCGAGAGAACGACTGATCGTGACCTAAAAAACGAATACAAGAGAACAGAAAAATCTTCAAAAACGCGACTATACTTAAACTTTTTTCATATTCTCTCACTGAAACGTGCAGACTGCTTACGGCAGACTGCACGTTTTACGTTATGAGCTTATAAAAAAATCTTACGGCCGAGCAATTCCATCCGTAAGATTTTTTAACAGTAAAATTATTTTATCGTCCACAGCTGCGATTTTTTCACTTTGCCGATGCGATAGGTCTTTTTCTTTGCGCACAACGCTTTCAGCGCGTCAAAATACATTTCGTTCATCAATTTTACGCGGTCGAAGGTGACGTATTCGTTCGCTTGGTGAATGGTGACCTCTTCGCCTGCAAGCTCGGGACCGAAGGCGCAACCGCATTTCAACGCCCGCGCATACGTGCCGCCGCCGATTGCAATCGGCTTTTCATCAACGCCGAATGCCGAATTATACACGCCCATCAGCGTTTTGATCAGCTTGCCGTTGGGGTCGTTGTAAAGGGGCGCTTGGTAATTGCGTATATCGTAGGCGATCCCGTTTTCTTCCAACAGCCCAGTGATTTCTTCGGGTTTATGGGTGGAGGGGAAGCGGATATCCGTGACGATGGTCAGCGTTCCGTCTTTAAAGGAGGCAAGGTCGGGGGAGGAGGTCAAATGCCCCGTTTCGTCCACCATTGCGCGTAAGCCCAGACGGTCGGCAAACAAAATTTCATAAACGTTTTTGCAACCGTCGTGGAAGGAGGCGAAAAAC
>JAZKXM010000026.1:0-35855 GCA_045611585.1 Candidatus Scatosoma sp.
GCTATGCCATGCTCTTTGCGAATAAACGCGTACATGGTATAGCCGTTTTAAGTTTTTAAAGCATTTTTATATTTTGCTACAAGACCACACCTTTGACCATCTACAGGGTTGGACTACGTGGAAATAGTGCTCACAAGAGCACACGAAAGCACCGTTTTTGGACTAAAAAGCCCCTAAAATCACCCGAAATTACACAAAAAATCTTTGCATATCTATTCGGGACGCTGAGTCCATAGGTTCAAATCCCGTCGCTTTATTCTTATAAATCACTTGCAAATTATATTCACCTATGATATAATAATTTTAGAAAAAAAAATGGGTATATACTTGATATATTTGCAATAAGAACCTTATACAAGATAAATTATATTAAAACGCTAGCGAGGAAACGTTTATGACAAAAAGCAATTTTGGCAAGCGAAATTGGATTATTTTACTGTTGTTTGGGCTGATTGGGCAAATTGCGTGGTCGGTGGAAAATATGTATTTTAACCTGTTTGTGTTTGAAACGATTTCCCCCGATTTGGACGCGGTAACGTTGATGGTGCAGCTTTCAGGAATCGCGGCAACGCTGACTACCCTTGTGGCGGGGACTCTTTCCGATAAGACGGGCAACCGCCGATCGTACGTTTCGTACGGGTATCTTATTTGGGGATTGACCGTGGCGGGCTTCGGGCTGTTGTCGCCAAAAAATATCCAAGCCCTCTTTTCAACAAGCGCGGGCAAGGCGGTCACAATCGCCCTTGTCGCCGTCGTCGTGGGGGACTGCGTAATGACTTTGTTCGGTTCGACCGCGAACGACGCCGCATTTAACGCTTGGGTTACCGATAATACAAAGGAAGAATTCCGTGGCAAAGTGGAAGGAGTGCTGTCCGTCCTTCCCCTCGTCGCCATGCTGATCGTTGCGGGCGGGTTTGGGATTTTGGTGGAATGGATCGGCTATCCCGCGCTGTTTATAGGTTTGGGCGCGGTGATTTCCCTTTCGGGTGTTTTTGGGATTTTTTATATCAAAGACAGCCCCACGTTGCAACGGAAAGGGACTTTGAAGGATATCGTGTACGGGTTTAAGCCCGCCGTCGTAAAGCAAAACAAGACCTTATACCTCACCCTTTGTATCGTTGGCGTTTACGGCGTAGCGTGTCAAATTTTTATGCCCTATCTCATTATTTATATGAAAACGTTTTTGGGCTTTTCCACCCTCGAATACAGCATTGTTTTCGGCGTGGCGATCGTCCTTGGCGCGGCGCTTAACGTGCTGTTTGGCGGGATCAGCGATCGGTTGGATAAAACCAAGCTTTTGTACCTTGCCGCGGCGGTGTTCGCCGTCGGGTTGCTCGGCATGTACGCATTCCGTTTCGATAGCAAAATTTTGACTCTGATTTTATTCGGCGTGGCGGGATTTGTGATGATTACGGGGTATATCCTCGTTTCCGCGCTGTGCGGCGCGCTGACCCGCGACCATACTCCCGAAAACGACGCGGGCAAACTGCAAGGGGTGCGCATGATTTTCAGCGTACTGATCCCCATGCTGGTAGGCCCTATGATCGGCAACGCCATCAACAAAGCCGCCGCTATCCCCCTGCCTGACCTTGGCAGCGCGGACGTGATGACTACGCAATATATCCCCGCGCCTGAAATTTTCCTCGCGGGCGCGATCGTAGTCGCATTGATGTTCGCCTTAATCCCCCTGCTTTCTCGCTCAGCAAAGAAGGACAAAAAGACGGACGAAACGCCCTAAACAGTTGACTTTTTCCCGCTTTTGTGATAGAATATTTTTAAGATGTTTTTTTGAGAAAAATAAGAGGAAAAAAGCGTGATAAAGCGCGAAAAGGAAGCGTGTTATGAAAAAAATTTACGATCTTAGCCAAGGCGTGGACGAAAAGGAATTTTTCTATTGCTACGGCCCTGCCGTCAAGGCGTTTAATAAATTTTTCGTTGAAAATGGGCAGGACGGAAGTTGTATCCGCAACGATTTTAACCCCGTGATTAACAATTTTGACTATACCAGCTTTATCTCTCACGAAAAATACGGAGTGGGAACGAAGGTTTATACGGAGTTCACCTTTGAAAAGCGGGGCGCGCCCCTCGTCGTGTTTGGCAACGATATCCGCCGAAATGAGGCGGGCGTGCCGATCTACGGCACTCATTTTGAAGTGATCGGGTTTGAGGACGGGTGCAACGTTTGGTATCTGATCCCCCGCCCCGATCGTCCCGAAAAGCCCGTCGAACCCGTTTTGATAGGAAAAGTGCGCTTTCCTATCCCTAATTTTTGCAGGGTGAAATTGACGGTGGAGATTATCGAAAAGGGATTTTCGATTGAAATCAACGGCGAAAAGCTGACGGTGATTCACCCCGAAATTCCCGAACAAATGCGGGTTGGGTTGACGGCATGCGAAGGAATCAACCGCTTTTACGCATTTGAGATTGAAAACTGAATGGAATAAATTAACCGTAAAGCTAACCGCCCTCTCGAAACTACCGAGAGGGCGGTTTTTTAACTAAGTTTTTACAGCTGTAAGATTCGCTTTGCGTTGTCGCAAAGGATATTTTTCTTATCCGTTTCCGTTAAAAAAGGATCCGTCGTGATCGACGAAACGTACATCGACGGGTCGCATACCGAAAAATCAGACCCCATCAAAAACCGCTGACTGCCGACCTGTGAAACTCCGTAATTCAACATTCCAAAACGGAACAGCCCCGTCCCCGACAGATCGAGAAAATAGTTTTTAAACCGTTTCATTCGGTCGATATGGCGAAGATAGCTTGCCTTTTCCCCGGGGTGAGCGGCAACGAAGGTGATATTTTGATGCTTTTGCACCATTTCGTCGATATGCCGTTCATTGTCGGGCGTGGCGTAGGTAGAGTGAAAGCTGACGGGAAGCCCTTGCCCGTCCAGCGCGGTCAAAATTTCGTCAAAACCCTCATCGCCGTACGTCCAGCCGTGCATATAAGGGACAAGCTCTCCCACTAATTTTGCGCCGTGTGCGCGCATACGGTCGATCTCTTTGATCGACTGATCGACGAACCCCGCGTGGACGTGAACGCCCAGCACGTAAAAATCGCCGAAAAAGTCTTTGGCGCGCAAAGCGGCATCGTTCATTTTTTGAATATGCGACCAAGAAAGCTCCCCTTCCGCGCGAATGAGGACTGAACCGCAAATTTTGCTTATCCCAAGCCCTTGGAGGTACTCCTTTGCCTGCGACGCGGACATTTTGCAAACGTCCTTATAATAGCAAATGCTATGATCGTCCTCCACGTACGGATGAGTATGAAAATCAATAATTTCGTAGCTCATTTTTTACCTTTTTGCTTATTTACTATGTATTAAAACCATTTTGCGACGGTTGCGGGGGTCAAAAGTCCGATAACGATAATCCCCAAAAGCCCAACGAAGAGCCCGATAAAGTTTCTCGTCGTTAATTTTTCCTTATACATCACCCAACCGACCAACGCCGATAGACCGATACTGATTGCGCTGGATATGGGGAACAAAATAACGGACGGTACCGTTTTGCCAAGCTCGGTTACCAAATAATTGATAACGAACACCGCAAGCGCCAACAATGACCCGCAAATAAGGTGCGTTTTCGTCAGCCCAAACAACACCCCTTTGGACGTTTTTTGCTCCGTTTTCTGGGTTTGCGGGTTTTGCTCTGCCTCCGCGCATTCCGTCTTCGCGCATTCCGCAGCCGCAAGCGCCGCTTGCGCCTCCGTTTCGGTTGCCGCAGGCAACTCTATTTCCGTTTGTGCAGCAACGGACTTTTCTTGCGCTTTACGCTTTGCATATAAAACGATTGCGCAAACAAACATCATTGTCGCGTTTAAAATAAAGGTCAAAAAGGAATACGTTGCCACGCTGTACTCGGTTTTGGCATAATCCATAAAGGTCAGCTTGCCCTCGCCAAGCGCGCTGAAATATTTTTGCGCCACCATAACAAATCCGTTGGTAAGCAAGCTAATAATCAGCAATATATATGTTTTTAAACTAATTTTTTGGCTCTTTTCCGCTTTGGACGGCGTCAACAGATACACTCCGACGAAAAAGAACGCAAGCCCGATTGCCTGAAATACACTCATAGGTTCGTTGAATAAAAAGATACTAAGTACGCAAGAAATAATTAACCCGCCCAACCCGAACATAGTCGCAACCGTCATAGAACAGCCTTTCAAAACCTCTATGCCCGTAAACAAATCGACGGCGAACAGCAATGCCGAGATAAACGCGCACAAAACCGTCGGCAGGTTAAACCCGTAAAAGCCCGTGATAGCCAACGTAATCAGCGAAAACGCCGCCGCTACAAACTGATAAAACGCACCGTAACGGAAAAACATTTCCCCACTTTTTACGGAGTTACTCACCTGTTTTCCGCATACCTTTTGCACCACCCGCATCGCCGCGATGGCGACAAACGATAAAACAACGATTAGCATAATTTCTTACCTCTTTTTAGTTTATTATACAATAAATTTTGAAAACAAACAAACGATTTTTATAGTGTTCTTTTGACTAAAAGCATTTTTCTGTTGACCTTTCAAAATGCCGTTTGGGCGCTTTCAACCGCCAACGTTACATATAATAACGCAAGCCCGCTTGGAAAATTTTTGCGTCGATATCCTGCACAGCAATATTTTTCGTTTGCAAGCTAAGCTTGCCGAATATTCTGCCGTCGGCGGACGTCAGTCCGTCAATCCTGCCGCCCTCGTCCACCAAAGCGATCATACCCTTTTTAGACCATTCCGCAACCGTTTTTTCGTCGCCGTAAAAGGCGTTGGAAAGCTCCGTTTGGGGCGCGACGCGCCCTAAATACCGTTCGCCGACCTTACAATCGGTCAACCAAGGGGAAAGATTGGAGGACACGGCAAGAGAAATTTCCCCATTCTCGTCCGTTTCGCCCGTTTTTGCGGGCGACAAAACGCCGCTTGGCAACAGCCCCAGCTCTTGCAGCAGCAAAACGCCCCGCCCTTCGCCAAACGCCAGCCCGTCGCGGACGAACAACAGCTTTTCGAGCTCCGCAAAGACCAATTCGTTTTTGAATATTTCTTTCGCAAAATCGGTAGCGCAAAATTCGTCGGGGAAAACGATCAGGTTTGCGCCTGCAAGCTTTTCCGCGACAAGCGCGATATATTCTTGCTTGCTCATCTGCCCATCGAAAGGTACAACGTCCGCCTTACCCCCCACGCGCAAGATAACGTTTATCGTTTGAAAATTCGCCTCGTTTTTGCCGCTGATCGGCACGAAAACGCGCGGCTTGATCTTCGTCGCCAAGGACTTCGTTACGTTTTCAAATCTCTTTCCTTGCGTATAATTTTCCATTTTTTTCTCCTTTTTTTACTGCCATACAAGAACGCCCGCGTCCGTGATTTCACCGATCTCATAAGCGGTAACCCCGCTTTCAAGTAAGCGCGCTTTTACCAGCTCTTTCTTATACTTTTCGACGGCGAGTACGCCGCCAAGCCCCATTGTAAACGTTCGATACGCCAAATCCTCGTCCAGCCCCGAACGCAAACGCAGCGTTCGAAAAAGCCTCGGCACTTCGTAGGATTTTTTTTGCAAAACCGCGCCTTGGCCTTTGGACAAAATAGCCTCTACCGCGCCCGTCACTCCGTTTTCAAGCACCGCCGCGCCGCGCTTGATCAGCCCCTCTTTATACAAAGCTGTCAAGCCGTCGCAATAGCGTTTCGTAGGGCGCAGCAGCTCCTCCTCAGCGGTGGATAAAAACTGCTTATCAAACGCCTCCATCAGCACCTTGTCCTCCGTCGAGAACAATTTTTCGAGAGTGGAAAACCCGCTTACGTGAACGCCGTTCGCAGCCAAACCGATCAGCGCGTCCCCCGCCGTCAACGCCTTGGGCGGGGATATTCTTTCCCCGACAAAGGTCACCGAAAGGGAAGGCGAATCGCACTCTTGCTCCGTTTCATCAGCCATCATTCCTTCATACGCGCAAGAACGACTTTCACAGCGTTTTTGCACTTCGTTTTCAATCAAAAGGCGTGAGTTTTCATCAAGCCCCGCGCAATGAACAGCGCACGATTTGGGGGCGTAGCCCTGAAACAGAATTCCGTTTTCGCCCACGGCGAAAAGATCTTCGCCCAAGCCGACGTACCCGTTCATCAACCGCGCGTATTTTAATTTTTGCGGCGGAGTCGAAAAAGAGAACTCCTCCGTCCGTTTTTGATTTGTTTTTTCTTCCATAACCTTCTTTTTCCTTGTTAAAGCGCAAAAAGGTCAAATATTCAATACTTTTAGTGAATAAAAACCCTTGCTTTTTTTTTAAATTTGTTATACTATTTTTTTAAGCTGATTTTTCGTTTATCGGAGGTAACGTTATGCAACTGATCACCGTTGGCACCGCCTGTGGCTTTCCCAAAAAGAATCGCTATAATTCCTGCGAATTTTTGATGGTCAACGACGCGCTTTACGTCATTGACGCGGGCGCGCCCGTCGCCGATTTGATTGCCAGATATTCGTTGTCCTATAAACAACTGCGCGCGGTGTTTGTCACTCATCCGCACGGCGATCACGTGGGAAATTTGCCCGCCTTTGTCGATCTTTTGAACGGCTATTATAAATTTGGCGAGGTTCGCTTTTTATTGCCCGATCAAACGTGTATCGACTACGCAAAATTTATCACCGAACGGTTGCACGGCGAAGAAATCGACGCGCGGCTTTGCTTCTCCGTTTACGGCAAAGGGGTGATTTATCAAGACGAAAATATAACCGTCACAGCTGTCCAAAATAAGCATTGTGAAAACAGCTATTCCTTCGTTGTTCACGCGGAGGGAAAAACGGTGCTTTTGTCGGGCGATCTTTCCGCCGATTATCAGGATATGCCCGCCTGCGCGTTTGACGGCAGCTTGGATTTTATCTTGTTAGAATGCGCCCACCAGCCCTATCAAACGGTCAAAGACGTCCTGCCCCGTTTAAAAGCAACGCAGGTAAAAATCAACCACCTTGGCAGGCTGACCCCCGAAGGGATCCTCAACGAGCTACTTTGCGAGCTGGCGCCCAAGCTTTCCTGCCCTATTTCCTTGGCAAAAGACGGCGAAATAAACGAAATTTGACCCGTCGGTGCCTTGCCGAAAATTTTATTTATTGACGTAATCTTTCAGCCAAAGATAATATTCGGGCTTGTGGAACAAACCGTAGGTGGGATTGAGGGCGAAAAGGTGCTTAGATTTATACTCTCCGTCCGTTTCCAAACGGTAGGCGTTGAAAAAGACCTCCCCATCCCCCGACAAGATATCCTCTTTGCGGAATTTCACCTCCGCGATATATCCGTCCTTATAGGGGGTGACGTTGCTTTTTACAAAGCATTTTTCCTGTAAGGTCATCTTCAAAATGGGCTTATTCTCCCGTTCGGGGTCCGTCCCGCAATAAATCATTTTTGCAATCATCAGCTCGTTTTTCGAGCTGATTTCTATTTCGTAATATTCCTTTCGATTGGGATCAGAGCCAATCAAAATTTCGCACGCGTCCCCGCGTGAATGAATGCCGTTATACCCGGGGCAGGGGCAATAAAAAGCCGAATGCTCCGCGGTGAAAAGGAAGGTGAGTTCTCCGTCCTTTTCGGTGATCTCAACGGAGGTTGGATACGTACCTGCCTCCCCCGTTCTGCAATTTTTTAACTGATAAACCATTTTTCAAAACCTCTTTTTTAGGACGTTTTTTACAACGTTTTCCACGACGAAAACCGCCGCTAAGCGCAGGCGGTTTTTCCGTTTTTATTAGTCCTTAATTTCAATAAAGATTGCGTCGCCGACGTCCAGCGTTTCCACAAACGCCCCGCCTGTCAGCTTGCGGCGCACCTTTTTGCCGCGCACGTAAAAATTCGCTTTTTTGACGTTTTCACCAAGCGATACGGTCGCTTTCATTGGCTGATAATCCTTTGCGAAGGTGTCCTTCAAATTGCCTACGTTTTCCACCATGTAAAGGCTCTTTCCGTCGGCGGAACGCTGTCTGGTTACGATTGCCACCCCGTCCGACAGCTTGACGTCGATAGGACATTTTCCAGCGTTGACGTCCGCAAGCAGGGTTTGGTTGAAATCTTCCGCGCCCTTCCCCTCTTCAAAAAAGAGATAGGACGAATCGTAGTTGTATTTCAAAAGCACCTTTTCAAATTTTTTCACTTCTTTAATGATGCGCTTCGTGTAATGATACAATCTGGTTTTCGAGCCGTCGCGGTTGATAAATGCCGAGCCGTCCACTCCGTCCAGCATCAAATCGTTGGGCTTTGCCTTAAACTGTACCTTTGTAAAGTAGGTATAATACGAATATTCGCGGCACGCAAACCCTTGTGCAAGGTTCATTTGCCAATACATATCCTTTTCCAAAAGACGGCGATAATTGACTCCGCCTTCTATCCAGCCTTCCTTGTTAAGTATAAAATGCGCAAGGCTGGTCGATTGCAATACCATTCTAAACTCTACCCTGCGCTGCTTGCACACCTCCGCCATCACCTGATAGACGGGAATGGAGTATTTTGAAATGATATAATCTTTATGGAAGGGATATTCGTCCGTCATCAAATAATCAATGCCCGACTGCTCCAAAAATTCGTTAAAATACCACGTGAGCGCCTTTTTTCTATCCGACTGATCCTCGCAAAGACGGGTGACGTCGATGAGGTTTAACAGGTTACATTGAAGCTGTACGTTGGGCAGCACCTGCTTTAACCCGCGGCAAACCTTTCCGTAAGCGGGAAACAGCCAATACTGCGGCTCGTCAAACAGCTGTAAGCCGTAAAAGGCAGGGTGCGTGCGGTAAGGCTTTGTGCAATCGTCCAAATATTGTAAAAATTCTTTTTCCGACTTGAATTTCCCGTCCTCGCCGATTAAAATTTTTTCCTCGCAAAGCGCTTTCAAACGGCTATCGCTGACGATGACCTTTTTTAAGCCCGCCTGATACCCCGCGTCCATACACTTTTTACACGCCGAAGTTTCCCACGCCTCCCCCGAATAGGAGTTTTCGTGCTGTAACAGCAAAATATTAAACCCGACGTCCTTATATTCTTTATATCTTTTTACGTTGCGGTAATCTTCGCCGTAAAAATATTCGACCCCAGCCAGATAATAATTGCCTGCCGTAGGCGAGGTATAGCCGTAAAAATCAAAATGCTTTCTCATAATTTTTCTCCTTTTATTCCTCTATTTCAATAAAGATTGCGTCCCCGCAATGCATAGTTTCCTTAAATTTTCCGTTTTCCGTCATGCGCTGCACCTGCTTGCCACGCACGAAGAATTTTGCATCCTTTGCCAAATCGCCAAGGTCGATTTCCACCTTGCTAGCGCGTTGACCGTACAACAGCTCGTCGATCGTGTTGCCGATATTTTCCACCATAAACATACGGTTTTTACCGTTTTTCAGCTCGGTAACGATCACGGGGCTTTTCGCCGTTTTCACGGAGATAGGACAGCCGTCTTTCAAAAACGCGTTTTTCGTTTGGTTGAAATCCGCCGCCGTTTTGCCCTTCGGGAAGAAGAAATACGCGCTGTCAAAATTATATTTGATAAGCGTTGGCTCGAATGCAAGCATCTCGCCGATAATGCGTTTGGTATAATAATACAATTTCGTCCGTGTGCCATCCAAATTGACAAACGCCGCACCGTCTATCCCGTCGCTTCCGACCCTGCCGATAAACTGCTTACGCTGTTTGGTGAAATAGGTAAAGAAGGAAAATTCCTTACAGCCGAACCCCATTGCAAGGTTCATTTGCCAATACATGTCCTTTTCCGTCATTCTTCGCCAAGCCACGCCGCCGTGCAGCTTCCCATCATAGATCGCCGCCCCCTCTTGCGAGAAGGACTGCATAACCAAACGCAGCTCTTTCCCCAGCTCTTGGCATTTCTTCGCCAAAATTTGATAGGTAGGCATGGTGTATTCGCCAATTACGTTGTTTCTACGGAACGCATATTCGTCCGTCATTAAGTAATCAATCCCGCTTTCCTTTGCGAAATAGTCTAAATAATCCGCATAATCTTTATACGGGTCGGTCGGCTGGGTAGCCAACAAACGGGGCGCGCACAGATTCAAAAGGTTGCATTGTACCGCCATATCGGGGAAAACCTTTTTGATTGCCCGATAGGTATGCGCGTATTCTTTGAGTTTGGCAAATTCAGGCTCGTCAAACAGCTGTACGCCGTAAAAGGCGGGGTGCGAACGATAAGGCGCGGTACAGTCGCGGATATAATTCTCTAATTCCGCTTCCGTTTGGAACTTTCCGCCCTCGCCGACCAACAATTTTTCTTCACAAAGAGCCTTTAACCGCCCGTCGCTGACGATTACCTTCTCAATGCCCGCTTTATACGCCGCGTCCATACATTTTTTACAAGCCGATCCCTCCCACTTTTCGCCGTTGTAGGTGTTTTCATGCTGTAAAAGGGAAATGTTGAATCCGACGTTTTTATATTCCTTAAACCGTTTTACCGTGCGGTAGTCCTCGCCAAGCGTGTACGTTTCCACGCCGTCCATATAATATTTGCCCGAATGAGGCCCGTTATAGCCGTAAAAATCAAAATGCTTTCTCATGATCCTTTACCTCAAATTAAATTTTACTCATTAAATTTAGCTCATTTTAACTCAATGACGTTTTTACCCGCTTTGAGTGGCTGTGTATAGCACTCGTAAGCGAAGTCCGCCTCTACCCCTTGCGGGATCTCAACAATAAATTTCGCAGTCGTATCCGTCCTCTCCACAGATACGGAAATTTCGCCCGAAGCCGTCGAAAGAGAACCCGAAATGCGGTTCAAGCCCGCCACCTTTAAGGGAGAAATGGTTACTCTTTGGTAAGCAACGCTGTCCTTCTGTTGACGAATCCCCAAGAAATATTCGTAGAAATATTGCACTACCGACCCGAACATAGGATGATTGTAGCTTCTTGCGTTGATCCAGCTTTCGTACAGCGTCGTCGCTCCATGCGCCTTCCAACTGTAATAAGAACATTCCTTCGTGCTTGTCAGCATCTTAAACGCAACGTCCTGATTGCCCGTCGCGCACAGCGTTTCAATAAGCAACTTCGTTGCGAAGATCCCCGTATCAAACTCCTGCAAGTCGTTATAGCGTTTCGCCAAATTTTCGACCGTACGACGGTCGCCTAAACCCGACTTGATCGCGATTGCGTTCGCGCCCTGATCGTTTTGACAATAGTCACCCGTTTGGGGGTCAAAATATGCGTTGTTGACCGCCGCCGTCAGTCTGTCGATTTCTGCTTTATAACCGTCGATATCGGCGGTTTCGCCAATCACCTTGGCAATCTCGACCATTTTCCTCAAAGCGTCTATGTAAAAACAAGTATTTACAAACGAAGTGGGCAACAGTCCGTTTCTGCCGCGCGGGGACTCCCAATCCCCCAAGCACCAGCCTTCACGGCGTTTTTCGACTAACCCGTTTTCAGACGAATCCTTCATAAACCGCAAATAATCTTGCATTTGCGGATACAGCCATTGTAAAACGCTCGTATCCCCGTACGCGCGGTAATAGGAATAAGGAACTAAAATAATTGCACTGCTCCACCCGCCAGGGCCGCCGCCGCAGCCGACAAAGCAAGGCGCGGTGTAATGAACGAAACCGCTCTTTCTATCCTGACAGTCGGAAATGTCTTGCAGCCATTTTTTGTACAGCCGCTTGCTGTCGAACAGCATCATACCGACGTCGGCAAGCAGCTGCCCGTCGCCCGTATAGCCCTTGCGTTCGATCTGCGGACAATCGGTCGGCATACCGCATTGATAATT
Organism: Candidatus Scatosoma sp.; assembly: GCA_045611585.1. Taxonomy (GTDB): domain Bacteria; phylum Bacillota; class Clostridia; order Christensenellales; family Borkfalkiaceae; genus Scatosoma. The sequence goes on from JAZKXM010000026.1 coordinate 11,728, forward strand.
TTGAAGCTGCGATCTTACGTACGCGTCGTATATCCAATTTAAAATTTCGTTATCGCTGTCAAAACGGGAGGTATTTTTCACGTCCGCATGCACCACCGCGCAACGTGCGCAAGAAACCTCGCCGCTATTAGCCCACACCTTGAAATATCTAAACCCGTGCCAAGTAAAACGAAGATAATGCTCCTTTCTGCCGTCGGAGATAAAGCGGCTGATTTGCGCATAGGAATGGAACTCGTTAATCTCATCCCCCTCGTCCAGCGCTTCCGAATGTTGACAAACGATCTCTGCGCCCGCCTCTACGTTTTCGGTGAGCAAAACGGGATATCCCGTAATGTTTTCCCCGACGTCGTAAACGGCGTATTCAGCCGTCCGCTTGATAAGCTTGGGCGCTACCCAACGAATAATTTTATTTTGCGGGCAATCGTTTTCGCGATATTCCGCGTCGGGAGTTTGCTCAACACACACCTTTTCCCAAGCGGAATCGTCAAAATCGGGCTTGGAAAAATCCGCAATTTCCTTGCGTTCGTCCTGATCCTCGTGGAAAATTCCGCTTTCCGTTAAAAAGCTCTCCGTCCAAAGACAGTTTTCGTCGGACAAAAACTCCTCCGTTTCCCCGTCCGTATATTCGATCTGCAAACGGAAGCAGGTTTTGGTATCCCCGTAATTTCTAAACCCGCCGTGTTTGTCCATACCCGTCCGATACCAGCCGCCCGCAACGACGACGCCAAATGCGTTTTTACCCGTTTTGATCAGGTTTGCAACGTCAAACCGAACATACCCTATCGTATAACGGATATCGTCGTCGAAAAAGGGATGAACCCCATCCGTCGAACCGATATCGGCAGGCGTTTGCCTATTATATTGCGTATAGGGGAAAACGTACAAATCGTCCGTCAATTTTTTACCGTTGAGATACAGTTCGCAAAAGCCCAAAACACTGACGGTGATCGTCGCGCTTTTTACAGATTTTTTTACCGTAAACCCTTTACGAAGGTATGGAAATTGATAACTCCCCGTTGCCTTAACGTATTTAGCGTTTCCAAAAACTTCAACAAATTTCATATCGTTCCTATCTTATAATAATGATTTTTTGTTATTTGTAATTATTTGTTATACGGCATCACAAACACGCCGCGCCCCGTCGTGAGATAGAAGAAAACCTTCCCGTTTTTCACGTCTTTTTCCGTCACCTTCGTCCCGTCGTAAACCTGCACCCGATCGTACCCGTCTATCCAAAGGGTAACCTTGATCTCCGTCGTGTTCAAGGGATCCGTAACGTTCATAACGTAATACCCCGTTTGCTGGTTTTTCTTATCAAACTGCTCGGTTACAAGCGCCGCGCCCTTGCCTTCCACAGCCATATCCTTCACGTCCGTCAGGCTTTCACGGGTCATACGGGTTACGTATTCGTCGTTCCACTCGTACCCGCTGCCAAGGCAGTAGCTTGCCGCGCGATACTCAAAATTCATTAACGCCTTCGCGTTGAATTGCATTTCTTCGTGGATATCCTTCAACCAATAATACCGATCGGTGGGATTGCCTTCCCTATCTACGATATACATTGTTTCGTCTGGCAAATTGCTAGAATTTACAATGGGATAGTAGGTGTAGTACGAATGGTCCTTTACCCCAAACGCCATACCGACGTTCGCCTGCCAATACATATCCGTTTCCGTCGTTGCCCTGCGCGAGTTGTTTCCATACGTTTGATATACGTGTCCAAACCGCATATTTTTTTGCTCGCAAAACTCCGCAACAATCTGCGCATTATCAAGATGCTCTTTTAAGGTAAAATAATCTAACCATTTCGCCTCTGTATTCAGCAAAGGATAGCTGTCATAACCAACGTAACCGCAATATTTTCCGATTTTTTCATAGTAAACCTCTAAATATTGCTTATAGAATTTTCTCACCTCGTCCATGCTTGCACTCGGCTTATCGTCCGCAAGGCTTCCGTCGGGCAATACGTATTTTCCGTATTTGTCCGCCGCTTCCTTGCTGTATCTTGTCAACGCCCGCAGGTCATAGCTCATAGGGTTGAGGTTCATATTGACAAAAGCGTTCGGCGCAGCCGCTTGTATCGCCCGATACACCTGCCCGATCGCGTCAAATTGCGTGTACCAAGGCTCGTCAACCAACGAGCAACCGTAAAAAGCAGGGTGATCTTTAATGCCTGCTAACTGCTTGGCAACGGACGCATTTAACTCCTCTTGGCTGGCAAAGAACTTTTTGCCGTCCGCTTTTGCGGGATTGATCAGCGATTCCTTCGTGGAAGAAAGAGTATGTAACCCACCAACGAAAACAAAGCATTTTAAGCCCTGCTCGTACGCCAAATCCATAACCCGTTTGGCGTCACTCTTGGCGAAATCCTCTGCACTGTTGCCTCCGTAGGTAAACGTCCAATCCACAAACAATATATTAAACCCGCCGTCCGCATACAGCTTCGTGTGTTCTGCCGTCTGACGGGTACCGTCTTCAAAATAATACCGCTGCCCCGCGACCTGATACCAATCGTCGCAGGTACCACTATACGCCCAAATGGTGTATTCTTGCTTACTCTTAGAATAATCGGGCGCGTTGCTTTCCGTCTTATCGTTACCGCCACCGCAGCCCGTTGCCGCGCCAAGCGCGCACAAAGCACTTAATATAAACGCGGTCAATTTTTTTGCTTTTTTCATTTATTTTCTCCTTTGCGGACCTGTCGCCAACGGAAAACTTCCTCCGACGCACGTTCCGTAAAAAATCTTAGTAAGGCAGTACGAAAACCCCTTCCCCCGTTTCAAGGTAGAAGGAAACCTTTCCGTCTTTCGCCGCTTTGTTTACCACCTTGTTGCCGTTCCAAACCTGTACGTGGGTTTTGCCCTTTTTCAGCTGCAACGTCACCTTAATCTCCGTCGCCTGCGAAGGCGCGGTAGCGTTCATAACGAAATATCCTCTTTGGTTGTTCACCTTGTCGTACTGTTCCGTCGTCAAGATAATCCCCGCCGAATCCATCGTGATAGACTTCACGTCCGTCAGCGTTTCGCTTTTTACACCCGCAAGAAAAGTTTTACTGCCGGGAATAGGTGTTTTTACCACGTAATTTAACGCCTGATATTCGAAATTCATCAATGCCCTTGCGTTAAATTGCATTTCCTTATGGATATCTTTCAGCCAATAATATCTATGCGTCGGTTTTCCTTCCAAATCGACAATAAAAGCTGTATCACACCATTCTTGATTAGGATACCAACCCCGAGGATAGTAGGTAAAGTAGGAATAGTCTTTAATCCCCATCGCCATACCGATATTCATTTGCCACCGCATATCCGCTTCGGTTGTTGCCGTTCGCACAAGGTCCGCTTGATAAGCGCACGTTTGAAAGACCTTCCCAAACGTCATTCCCTTTTCCTTGCAATAATCGGCGACGATTTGCGCGTTATGCAAATGATACCCCAAAATTGCCCCATCTTTTAGAATGGGATAATCGTCGTATTGAACGTAACCGCAGTATTGCCCAATCTCCTCGTAATAATTGTCGAGATACTTTTTATACCCCGTAACAACGCCGATGGAATTCCCTTCGGGACAATACATAAACTCAACGCCCTCATACATAGGGTTCAAATTCATATTGACAAAGCAATCGGGGGCTGCTTTTTGAATAGCTCGATACACCTGCCCCATCGCTTTCAACATCGTATATTTCGGCTCGTCCTTTAACGAACAGCCGTAAAAAGCGGGATGCTCCTTCAAGGGGGCTAAATACGCCGCAACGTAGGCCTCCAAATCGGCTTCCGTCGCAAAAAACTTATCCTTATTTTCAGCAAGCGCCGCTTTTTCGGGGTTGATAAGCGATTCTTCTGTTTGCGAAAGCCAAGCCAGTTGTTTGGTGTAAACAAACGCCTTTATACCAACCTGCTCGGCATAATCCAGCGCCTTTTTGACTTCGCTCGTTTCATAACCGATCGGACCGTCATAGCCGCCGATTGACCAATCCGCAAACAAAACGTTAAACCCGCCGTCCGCATACAACGCGGTATTTTCGGCGGTTAAGCGACTACCGTTTTCGTAATAATATCTATAATCGCCTTCTTCGTACCAATTCCCGCGAGTGCCGCTATACGCCCAAATGGTGTATTCTTGCTTGCTCTTAGAATAATCGGGCGCGTTGTTGCCCGTGCTACCGCCGCAGCCCGTTGCCACGCCAAGCGCGCACAAAGCACTCAATAAAAACGCGGTCAGTTTTCTCGCTTTTTTCATTCATTTACCTCTTTGCGGACCTGCCGTCGGCGGAAAAATCCCGCCGACACACGTTCCGTAAAAAATCTTAGTAAGGCAATACGAAAACCCCTTCCCCCGTTTCAAGGTAGAAGGAAACCTTTCCGTTTTTCGCCGCTTTGTTTACCACCTTGTCGCCATTCCAAACTTGTACGTGGGTTTTGCCCTTTTCCAACTGCAACGTCACCTTAATTTCCGTCGCCTGCGAAGGCGCAGTAGCGTTCATAACGAAATATCCTCTTTGGTTGTTCACCTTGTCGTACTGTTCCGTCGTCAAGATAATCCCCGCCGAATCCATCGTAATAGACTTGATATCCGTCATCTTTTGGCTGGCATTCAAAGCCCCTTGCAAATACCCCTTATTCCCAGGGATAGGCGCTTTCGTCAAGATATTCAACCCTTGATATTCAAAATTCAACAATGCTTTTGCGTTGAAATGCATATCCTCGTGGATATCTTTCAGCCAATAATACCGCTCGTTAGGTTCGCCAATACGGTTGACAATCGTTGCCGTTTCGTCAGGGACGCCGCCAGAATTGACAGCGGGATAATAGGTATAGTACGAATAATTTTTGATACCCATAGCCATACCAATATTCATTTGCCATACCAAATCCCGTTGAGTAGGTCCAACGCGGACAAGATCGGCACCATACGCACAGGTCTGGAACACCTTGCCGAAGGTCATACCCTTTTCCTTGCAGTAATCGGCTACGATTTGCGCGTTATGCAAATGATACCCCAAAATAGCCCCGTCTTTTAAAATAGGATAATCGTCATATTGAATATATTTCGAATACTGACCGATATGCTCGTAATAGCTGTCAAGATACTTTTTATACCCCGCTACAACGCCGATAGAGTTCCCTTCGGGACAATACATCTGTTCGATCCCCTCGTACATAGGGTTAAGGTTGATATTGACAAAGCAACCGGGCGCCGCCGCCTGAATGGCGCGATATACCTGCCCCATTGCCTCAAACATCGTGTATTTGGGTTCGTCCCTCAAAGAACAGCCGTAAAAGGCGGGATGCGCCTTCAACGGCGCAAGATATTCCGCAACGTATTCGTTCAACGCTTCTTGTGATTCGAAGAAGTTGACGCCGTCTGCTTTTTCAGGGTTGATAAGGGATTCTTCACATTGCGAAAGACTCCAAAGACTTCCCGTAAACACAAACGCTTTCATACCCGCCGCATGCGCGTAATCCATAACCTGCTTGGTTTTGCTCGTTGCAAACGTTTCAGGGCCTTGGTAAGTAAACGTCCAGTCCACAAACAACACGGTAAAGCCGCCGTCCGCCGACAGCTTGGTGTTTTCTAATGTCTGACGGGTACCGTCCTCAAAGTATATACGCTCGTCCCCGTTTATTTGATACCAGTCGTCACAAGTTTGGCTGTACGCCCAAATGGGGTATTTTTCCGTATTCTTCGAATAGTCGGGTGCATTCGCCGAATCGTCACCGCCGCAAGCGGTAAAAAGCGTACAAATAGACAACGCCGCCGCCATGATCAACGAAGTGATTTTTTTCGTTTTCTTCATTTTTTTCTCCTCAATGCTCCGTTCGGCTGCGGGCGGCGAAAAACCGTCCGCAGCTAAACGAATTCTTTTTTTAATTACGCAATCGAAAGATCCGCCTTCAACGCCGCTTTCAGCGCATAATCGTTTGCTAAACCGTTAATCAAGCCCGCAAGCGTTTCCGCAGGTTGCGCATACGAGAAAGTAATGCTTTCAGACCCTTGCGCGCTGTAAACGCCGTCCGTAACCGTAGGCGTAACGCCGATATTCGGATAAATAACCGCAACCGAACCCTTCAACGCGCCGTTACAATGCGCCACAACCGTATCGAATTTGTCCACTACCGTCAACGTGCCGTCCGCATTTACTTCGTAAACGTAGCAGCTAATCGTTCCCGTTTCGTGCGCATAACCGATAATTTGCACGTATTCTTTATTTTCGTTATAACGATAGAAACCCACTTTTGCGCTATCGCCGATAATGCCGCGTCTGTCGCCATTTTTACCGTTTGCAGCATAGCTGTAATTGGTGTTTAAGCCTCTCCAAACGGAAATACCTGCCCAAGAACGTTCAGAGGAGTTCGCAATCAGCGTTCCACCGGGGAAATAGTTAAAATAGTTTTCGCCGTCCGAAGGATGTTCCGTCGTAGCCCAGTTATCCGCACCTGGTTGCGCCAACGCTTTCGCACCCCAAGTTGCAAACGCGTCTTCCGCGTGTACCGCATAGTTAGGAGCATTCTTGCCCTTGAACTGGGTCAAGAACCAAACGTCGCCCGCAAAACCTTCAAATTTCACGAAATCTACGTTCGTCGCAACGCCCGCAATCGCGTTTACTCTGTCCATCGTTACTTCCGTCAAAGCCGCCGTCGTAACTTCGCCGCTGGGGTCGTTCCCTTCTTCACCGTCAGGAGCTTTCACTTCCAACAATTCGATAACTTGTGCCTTATACGCGTAATCGTTATCCAAACCGTTGACAAGCGCGTAAAGGCTTTCCGCAGGTTGCGCATAAGTAAAGGAAATGCTTTCAGGACCTTGCGCCGTATAAACGCCGTCCGTTACCGCAGGCGTAACGCCGATGTTGGGATAAATAACCGCAACCGAACCGTTCAACGCGCCGTTACAGTGCGCCACCGTTACGTCAACCTTATCCACCAACGTCAACGTGCCGTTTGCAACCGTGAACAAATAGCTGCTGATCACCGCCGTCGTATGGTTGTACCCAACAATTTGGATATATTCGACGTTATCTGCATAACGATACATACCTACTTTCGAGCCGTCGCCAACCGTTCCGCGTTTGTCCGCGCCCGCCGTATGATCGGTGTTCGCGCCACGGAATACCGCAAGGTTCATCCACGTTTTCTCCGAGGAGTTGGTAATCAACGTCCCCGCAGGGAAATATTTATAATCGTTCCAGTTCGCCGCGCCAGGAGCCGTCGCCACCTTCGCGTCCCAAGTTTCAAACGCGTCTTCCGCGTGTACCGCATAGTTAGGCGCATTTTTACCCGTAAACTGAGTCATAAACCATACGTCGCCGTCAAAGCCGTCAAATTTCACGTAATCCACGTTCGTCGCGATCCCTTTCACCGCTTGCACGCGGTCGAAAGTCGCTTCGCCGTTCAACGTCGTTTTCTTGCCCGTAACGTCGCCGCCTTCGTTACCGCCTTCGTTACCGTCGCCACCTTCGTCGCCACCAACTACTCTGCCGTCGTGGTATCTTTCACCAAGCACGCGAGCGGGAACGAAATTATCTTCCGCAGAAGGTTCCGTCGCTTCGCAAAGCGTAATCAACTGTTCTCTGTATTGATAATTTTTCGTTACGTTATACAGCAAGGAGTTCAACGTTTTTGCAGGTTTTGCATACTTGAACGTAATGCTTTCGGGCCCGAATTTTTCAAGCGTAACCGCGATGTTTCCAAAATAGGTCGCATACGTACCGCCCAAAACGTGCGTCGCCCACGTCGCTTCGCCGCTGGATTTATTGACGAGGGTCAACGTGCCGTCCTCAGCCACCGTGAACAAATAAGCGGTCAGCTTCGCGCTCTTATTAGCGCTGTCTTTGATGATTTCATACCCGACGATTTGGATATAGTGTACGTCCTCTTTATATCTATAAAGACCCATATTTTTACCGTCGTTTACCGTACCTCTGGGGCCACTGGTCTTGTAGCCTCTGTAAAGGTTGATATTCGTCCAAGCCTGCTCGGAGCTGTTGCAAAGCAACATACCGCCGGGGGTATATTCGTAACCGAGCTTATTTTCGGGCAAATTGCTCTTAATCGAATAAGAGCCGTCCCATTCAGAGGTAAGGTTCATAACCTGAATACCGTAGTTAGGCGCGTTTTGACCGACGAATTCAGACATAAACCAAACGTCGCTTGCTTCTTCCATATCAAAAGCAACCCATTCTACGTCAGACGCAACACCGTTCGCCGCTTCAATACGCTTAAAGGTCACGTTGCCCAATTCGCCCGTTACCACGGTGATTTCCGCCGTTTCCGTTACGGTGTCGTCATCAAACGTACCGTAAATCTTTACTTTTACTTCCGTATCCGTGGGATAGCTGCCCTTCAACGCATAAGAAAGAGTTTTTGCGTCCAAAACAGTTTCCTGATCCCCTTCGATAACCGTATAGGTTTCTACAAAATAACGTACGTTCCAATTAACAATGTCCATATCCTTGGACAGAGCAAGAGGAGTATGTACTCTACCAACGGGCAACACTTCCGTTACCGTCATTCCTTTATAAATGATGTCGCCAAAGACGGGTGCGATCTTCAAAACGTACTCGTTATCGGGATACGTTTCTTCGTTTGCAAACGAGAAGGAGGTTTCCGTTACGTCAACGTAATCCTTATTGTCAATCCATACGCGGTAAGCGGTTGCATTTTCAATCGTTTCCCACGTCAACACTTTCGTATTGGGATCATACGTTGTTTGCACCTTTTGCGCGGCGTTCGTCGCGTCAAATGCATTGACGGTAAGCGTCGTTTCCGCCGTACCGCTGACGTTTTCCGCCTTTACCTTGAAGGTGTAAACCCCTTCGTTGGTAAACGTGAAATCGGTATCTACGGTTGCAGTTTCGTCAATCGCTACGCCCGTCTGGTCTGCTACGCCTTCTACCATGCTGACAAAATCGTAAGAAAGGAACTTCAATTTTTGTTCAAGATTGCCGGGGCTTACCGTACATTGACAAGCCACAAAAATTTCGCCAAACGTTCTCACCGCGCCCTTTTTCGCGACTGCCGCTACCGAAGTGTCAAATTTAGGCGCGTCAGGCAATACGTTGATCGTGCAGGTGAGGTAAGATTTTTTACCGTTCAGCTTACGTTCGATCTTGAAGGTGTATTCCGTTTCCTGTTCAAGGATAAAGATCATAGAGCTTTGCTCTTCTTCCGTTACCTGCTTGTTGTTCACCGTATCGAAATAGGTAACGTACAGCTTGTATTCCGCGTCGTCGTTTTCTTCCAGATACTTTCTGAAATAAACTTCTTTGGAAATACTCATTTCCGTAGGCACTTCTTCGATAAATTCAAAGGGAGGTGCCTTTTCTTCGCCGCAACCGATTGCAAAAATCGCAACGAATGCCATCATCAAAACCAGTATCAGGTGTTTGATTCTTTTCATAATTTTCTCCTTTTTTTTTAATTATTTCTTATCCGCGCCGCCCTCTTTCAAACGGCGCGGAAAAAGTCCAATCGCTTCGCGCAAAACCAGCGCGATCGCTTACCCTTTCAGCCCGCCGACGGACATATTGGTAAGCATCAGCTTCTGTCCTGCCGAGAACAAGGCAAGCGGCACAAGCGCCGACATCATAACCGCCCCGAAGAACATCGGCTTACCCCCTTCTACCGAAAGGGAGGCAAGTTCAAATTCGTAAATACCCAGCGCAAGGTTTGGATAGTTCGTCCAATAGATCTGCGGCGTGGTATAGTTATTCCACGCGCCCATAACCGCGCTGATATACAATGCCAACACGCAAGGGAACGCCTGCGGGAATACCACTTGGAACAACACCTGCAAGCAGTTTGCCCCGTCCATAAACGCCGCCTCGCTGTATTCCCTGCTGATCCCTTTAAAATAGCCGTACATAATCAGTGCCTGCATATCAAAGCCCGCAAAATAGGTGATGATATACAAGGGGTTTTTAACAAGGCTGAGATCTCTCATCAGCTTGTACGCCGCCGCGCCCGCACCGATAACGGGAATGGTAATACGGAAGATAATAATCCCGTAAATCAATCCCTTCCCGGGGAAATTGTATCTCGCCAAAGGATAGGCGATCATCATACTCGCTAAAATGTTTAAAGCTTGCGAGCCGAACGCCTGCCAGAAGGAGTTAAACGCCATATCCCAAAAATCGTACGCGCCGACCTTAAAGGTTTCAAATATCTTGACGTAATAGGTCAAGCCCCAATTTTCGGGCATCTTATAGAGGCCGCCCTCTTCGTAAAATTCCGCTACGCTTTTCATCGAGTTGATGAAGCAGAAAAACAGAGGGTACAGGCAGATGAAGGAAAAGAGAATAAAGATGGTAAAGAATATCGCGTAAACGACAATTCTTCCTTTGTCTTGTTTTATCTTGTTTTTCGCCATACTGCCACCTCAATATTCGACGGGCGGGAATGCCCGTTCCAAAACGTATTTGCCGAACAATACGACGGGGATCGTCATAAAGGTCAGCGTCACGCCGATTGCCGCGGGATACCCGTAAAATGCGTTCATCGTTTCCGCCGAACCAGCCAACTGCCACGTTAAGTAGTACAGATAGAAGCCCATCGTACCCGTATCGTTTGTACCCTTCGAATAAAGGAATACGTCGCCGTGATAGGTAAACATAACCGCAAGGTTAGAGATCATACATACGACAACCGTCTGCCATACAAGGGGTACAGCCACGCGGAAGAATTCGGAAACGAACTTAAACCCTTCCAAACGCCCAACCTCAAACAGCTGGTCGGGGATACGCGCATACGCGCCCGTGATGATCATATTAAACCCGACGAGGTGCGGAACGATATTGATAAGCATAATCGTCGGCCACGCCGTCTTTGCAGAAAACAGCAAACCGTTTATCTGCACCTCTAAGGGGATCTTAATCCCCATATTTTCAGCTATGGTGATAATCGGCCCGCCGACGTCCACCAACGCCTTCATGATCATCGTCCATACGATACCGCCCAAGATGGACGGTATCATAAAGATCACGCGAAATACGTAATGCCCGGGCATTTTTTTGTACAGTATGTACGACGAGAACATACCGGGCAAAACGCAAGCAACGTATATCCAAAACCAAAGGTGAACCGTTCTGCCAAGGATATCCGTGAGGTTCCACCCGTACATATCCTTTCCCTTAAACGCCTTGAACACCGTTACAAAATTTTCAAAGGTATATTCCCCCTGCGGGTCCTTAAACGCAAGCATAATCGAGCTGATGTTGGTGTAAACCCAAAACAGGCAGAAAAACGCAAGCGGCAACCCTACCATTATGTAACAGAACAAAAAGGCGTTTCGGTCCTCAAAATTATATTTTTGCTTGAACAAGCTTTTCTTTTGTTCCTTGGTTAACTTCTTTGTCATAAACTGTACCCTGCGCGTTCCATATACGTCTTCCAGTTCTTTTCTGCGTCGCTCTTAACCTTGTTGTACGCAGTCTGCGCAAGCGCTGCGTAATCTCTAAGATCAGGACTTGCCACAACGCCGATCTCCGTTGCAATGGTTACGGGCATCGTCGCGGAATAAGCGGGATACAAGAACAGGTTGACCCGTTGACGAAGCGTTCCGTTGTAAGGAGTACCCGTAACGCCGTACGTAAAGTTCTTAATAATGTTCGCCGCGTCTTTGGTGAATTGATATTGATATTCCGAGTCTTCCATAAACGAATATGCGCTGAGCATACCGTATTTTGCCAAAACCTTTGCCGAATCAGGCGAAGCCAGCATACGCAAGAACAATTCGCAAATGTCCTTCTTTTGCGTTCCTTTGGTGATATAGTAGCCGCTACCTACACCCGAACTGTACGCACAGCCTCTTGCGTCGCGGATACGTTCTACCTGCGTTTCTTCGTTGAGGTTGATAGAGAATTCTGCGTCAACGGCTGCCTTGATCGCCGCGTTGTCCTTACCCTCGTCAATCCCTTTGATGATCGCGCTTAAAATATCGTCGCACTTTTCACGGTCAAGACCCGTACCGTCCAATTTCAGGTTTACGCCAAGCTTGGTCATAACGGGAATGTTCACGAAGGTAACGTCGTTCAAATATTGACCAAAGTTCGCACGGACTTCGTTCAAGAAGAATTCGCCGTCCGTCATAAACGCCGCTTTCCCCGTGATGATCTGAGAGTGTGCCTTATGGTGATCCTGCCCGACGGATCCGCGCGTAGAATACGCCGTATCATACTGTTGGATGAACACCTCTAAAACGTCTTTGATCGCTTCATTGTCGTACATTTTCCAGCTGTCCGCCGTAATCTTTCCGTCTTGAATAATATTATCCATCTTATAGAAAGCGTCGTACGCTTCCGAGCCGAGCATTTGCGCAAGGTGGGTATAGGAGGAGTTCATCGCATAACCGTATGCGTTTTGTCCGCCCCACGTCGTAGGGAAGATACCCGTTTCTGCCGAGCTGCCTCTGCCGTTCGCACCGTAGTAGATCGCGTCGTACGCTTCAAACAGTTCGTCCGTCGTACGGGGTGCTTCGGTGATGCCGTATTTATTCAACAGCTTCATATTGCAAACGATACCACGGGTGGAGGCAACGTGACCAAAGGTATAGAAGTTTTCTTTTTCGAGGTCCATCAAATGGCTTTTGCCGTTTTCGTCGGTCAGGCTGTTTTTCAACGGCTCCGTACCTTCCGTCCCGTCAAAATTTATGTACGTCGAATTATACAAATCGTTCAGATCTTCTACGCAAATACCGTATTCTTCATCCAAAGCATCCCAAATTCTAACTGTACCAGGCATATACAAATCAACGCCCGTCGCCATACCAAGACGCATTTCTGCAAGCGCGGTTCTGCCCTGCAACGTACTGTCGGGATCAAGCAGGTTTACCTTATAGCCTTGTTCCTTGTACAGCTTGTTGAACGCGTCCGCAACGTCTCTGATGTACCCTTCGCCGTAACCTGAAACGTACCAAGCGACGTTGATCGTTCCCGCGTCGTCCGAAACGCCCGAGCGTTCCTTGCCGCAGCCCGCCGCAAGCCCAACAGAGCCGAGCATCATCGCGCCGAGCGAAAGTGCCAAAATCTTCTTCATTTTCATAAACAAATTCCTCCGTTTATATAATTTTTCTTTTTTATTTTCAACGGGACAAGCTTTTTACGCCTGCCGCCGACGAATGCGTTTTACCCTTCTTTTTTACTCTACCATTATACCACCGAAACAGCGTTTGCGTAAGTGGTATATTTCACCAATTATATTGTAGATTTGACCTATTTACGCCCGTCGCAGCCGTTTATACCAGCCACCCAAACCACGCGGGGGTGATCATTGTTTTGCCAAGCACGCGCACGAGGGTCGGCTCGGTACACCATTCGCCGTAGTCTGATTTTACCATCATCTTATACGGCAGCTTCACAAACCCCATCTCCGCCTTTTTCAAGGTGACGATCAAGCGGGTTTCCTCCTCCGTCGAAAGGCTTTCAATATGCCATTTGTTCAGTTCTTCTTCCTTCTTTTCGTCAATATATTGCTGATGTGACATACATTCGCGATGCAAGAATTTATCCCCGTTGGGGCAAATAAACACCGTCGCCTTGGGGAAACCGACCTCAAATTCGTTGCACAGGATAAACTTGCTTTTCCCTTTGGCGTACAACTCAATTTTAATTTCTTCGTCCAAAACCGCCACACGGAATTTATCGCCGTTCGTCAGCTCTTCCCAAGCCGCGTTTTCCAGCCCCGTTCTGCTGACGGTATAATGCTTTTGTTCGGGTTCCTCTCCTTCGTAATAGGGAATGGGCGGCACGCCTTCTTCTATGCGCTTTTCCACAAAGGCGATTTCCGTCTTTTCCAACTCGTCCAGCTGTTGCAGCTTTTGTTCCAGCTTGGCTGGATGGAATTTAAAGCCTTCGGCTTCCGAATGATAGCCCAAACGGTTATCCTTTTTGCAAAGCGCAATCATCTTGCGGCAATTTTCCTTTTCCTCCGCGACGATCCGCTTGATCTCGGCAAGGTTTTCCTTTGCGTCCCCTCTGCCGTAGCCAATATCCCCGCGAAGCTGGTAAAACCGCATAACGTTTCGCCCGCTTCTAAACAAAATTTCGATCGCTTTCGCAAGGTTCAGCTGTTCGTTTTCCTCGCCCGATTTCGCCGCCGCCGTTTCCGCCAACGCCTTACAGCCCTTTGTCCAGTTCTCGTTCATCCTATCCAGCAACAAAACGGCTTCTTCGATCGTGTGTCCATTGAACAGACATTCGCCAATACGGTCGCCGTCCGTCTTGTCTATAAGCTGCCAAGAACGGCTAAGCGAGAAGTTTTTAGGCAACAGGGCAAGCTCCCAAACGATCCCGTCGTGCATAGGCCCGTAATATCCAAACATCTGGTTGACGGGGTACTGCGTATAGCCTTCTTCAAATGCTTCCCACGCGTCAACGACCTTTTCCACGTCCCCGTACGGCCAATAAATACCCGCCAAATATCTCAAAAAGTCCCGTTTGGAGGCAAATCGGTTGCCAAATGCCAATAGGTCGATCGCCTTGGACATAATGCAGGGATAGTTGCCAAAATACCAGCTTTCCATAATCCCCGTCACGCCCAGCTCCATCGCGCGGGTCACTTTATCAAAAATAATCCCGGGAGCGGGAATGTACGGCACGGAAGCGCACTCGTGCGAGCAGCACGCCTGCATCTTCGCGTACAGCGTCTTTCCGTATTTTCTTGCCTCTGCCGCCGTATGCTCGAACATGTGCGACGGCCCGACGTAAGACAGCCAATAATCAAACGCCACCCGCTTTTTGCCCAACTGCACCGTTCTGCCCGCGTCCTCAAAATTTTGCATCAATGCAATACTCTTGGGCGCATGCTCAACGTAGTAAGAAATCATATCGTCATCCCAGCTACGGTGCGAATACGTCCAGCTGATAAATTCCGCCGTGGGTTTCGCCGCGCGCAGCGCGTCACGAATCATATTGACGGCATGGGACAAAATTTCAGGCTGCGTTTTTCCCGCACAATGCGGGCAATCGTTGTACCAAACCCCTTTCGCCAAATCCCCGTAGGAGTTAGAGCAGGTAGTCACCCGTTCCCCTTGCGTAATCGTCATCAGCCCCGCCAAGTGCGGCACGTCCGTAAACAGCTTTTTCACCGCCTCCGTATAATACGCCTTCGCGAAATCCGTATAAGGGCAAAACGCCGCGGGACCGTCCCCCTTTGCGCCCAACGCGTGGGGGTATTTTTTGGCAATATCGCCGTACTTGCTCTTGATCGCGCTCTCCTCCATGGACATAGGCTCCATTGCGAAAATAAACACGTCAATCCCGTACCGCTTACATCTGCTGACCACCGAATTAAGCTTCTCAATTCGCTTTTCCGCACCAATGCCGTATTCGGGAATCAAAGAAGTTTTCACCAACGCGTCAAAGCTGGAATAAATCCAAATCGCATTGATTCCGTCGTGCATCAAGCGGTTTAAATACCCTTCGGGGTAATAATCAATATCGTCAAACAGCTCGTCACCGTTTTTGGGCGGGCGGTTGGTCGGCGAAAAGAAGCAACGGGTGATACGGCGCTTGATCTGCGCCCTGCCGTGCGTCTGTCCGATACGCAAATTGCCGCCGTTGACCAGCAGATCGTCCTGCAACCGAATCAACGCGCGCCTTGCCCCCTCAATCTCCGACACGCGAATTTCACAAAACGCGGCGGTGACGAAAATGTCATATTCTTCCTTTTCAAATCCGTCCATTTTCTTCAAACGAACGGGATATTTGTTTCCTTGAAAATTATTTTCGCGTAAAAACGCACCGAAATCGGCATAGGACACGGACAGGTTTTGCACCCGAGCAAAGTCCCCCATTTCTAAATACGCTTGGCGAAACGGAAACTGTTTTTTGTCCGTCGGATCGCATTCATGCAAGGTCACGACGGGTACGTTATACGTTTTCAAATCCTCTTGAAAGGTCTTTTCAGGCTGATTTTCAAAAAATTCGTCAATTACAATTTTTCTAAACATCTCTTTTTTCTCCCACAGGGAAATTCCCTACGTTGCAGATACGGCAAACCCTCTTTTATTGCCGCTAAAAATCAAAAAATAGTCTTAAAAGAAACGCCCCAAGGCGCCCGAAGGCGCCTTGGTCGTTTCCATAAAAATCAACCGTTTACGCCATTCTCCCAAGCGTCGGTCAGGATATTGTCAACGTCCCCTTCCAACGATTCGTTAATGGTAAACACTTCGCTTTCGGTGAACGAAAGCACTTCGATCTCTAACACTTCATATTTTTTCATTGTCAGTTCCTCCTTTTCATTAATAAGGTATTACGAACGCGCCCGCCGCCTCTGCCAAGGTCAACGTTACCTGTCCGTTTGTCAGCGCGACGGTTTTCACCACGCCGTCTTGATAAATTTGTGCGTTGCTGTACCCTGCAAAGGTAAGGGTCACCGTCTGCTCAGCAACTGTAGTGTAAGGATTGGTCGCGTTCATCACGAAATAACCAAACCAACCGTTTTCTTCGTCGTACAGCTCGGTAACCAACGCCAACCCGTTCGCCGAAATAGCAACGTTTTCCAGCTTGTCGTCAAACTTGCCAACGTTTTCTACGATATCCAGCGCCTTTTGCATGCTGCTATCTACCGAGCCCTTCGTGTAGTATTGCATATCGCGATACTCAAAATGCGCCATCGCCTTCGCAAACACCGCCATATCCTCGTTCAAGCCCTTCACCCAATCATACATCTTGTTGGGCTTGCCGTTGCGATTGACGATCGTATAATCTTCATCAGGCAACGAACCGCTGTTCAAAACGGGGTAATATGTGTAATAGGAATGATCCTTAACGCCGAACGCCAAGCCCATATTCACCTGCCATTCGATCTCGTCTTCGTCGGGTCCACGACGGGAAGAATATTCGCACGTCTGATACACGTGACCAAAACGCATATCGTATTTTGCGCAATATTCCGCAACCAACTGCGCGTTACGAATGTGCGGATACAGGAAATTGCTGCTTGCATTGCTCAGCATAGGATAGCTGTCGTAACCGATATAGCCGCAATATTTACCGACTTTTTCATAATACAAGTTAAGATATTCGACGTAAGAAGCCTCCATTTCCGCAGACGTAAAGCCAGAGGTTCTCTTATCTACGTTTACCCAGTTATACGAGGTTTCGCAATATCTTTCCATCGCTTGCCAGCTGTAAGACATCGGATTGAGGTTCATATTGCAGAACACACCCGGCTTTACAGATTGCACCGCTTGATACACTTGACCCATCGCGTCAAACTGCGTATAATACGCTTCGTCGATCAACGAAACGCCGTAGAAGGCAGGGTGATCAACCACCCCTTTTAACTCCGTCGCCGCGTAAGCGTTCAAATCCGCTTGGCTCGCAAAAAAGTTCACCCCGTCCGCTTTTTGAGGATTGATTAAACTTTCGTGCGAGGCGGAAAGAGAATGGAAAGGTCCGTAAATGAAACACTTGATATTGCGGTCCCCAGCCCAATCCATAATCTTTTCAACCAAGCTTCCTTCAAAGGGACTACGATACGCCGTCGCGCCCCAGTTGATAAACAACACGTTAAAGCCCGCGTCTGCATATAACTGAATGCTTTCTTTGTTGGTTCCCACCAAAACGTTTACCGCCTGACAAGCTTCGTTGACCCCCAAGCCCGATTGGGGAACTCCGTTTTCGTCTAAATTATATACATGCAACAATTCTTTGTCAGCGTTTTGATAATACTTCTCCACTATAGGTTTCGCCTTCTGTTTTCCGTTAGTATCAACCCCAAGTGTGTTTTGCGCCTCGTTTTCTTTGTTTATACCCAAACTTTCATCTTGAATACCATTTTTATCAAGATTATACTTAGGCAACAACTTACCCTCCGAATTTTCATAATAATAAGCCGTAAGATTAATATAATCCCCACAAGTCGCGCTGTAAGCCCAATAGGTAAATTCCCCATCGGTATAAGAAGGCATTACAGCGCCACAGGAAAATTTACGGTAGCAACCCCGTTTTCAAACGTAACGATCTTCGTTTCAAACGTGTTTTCTGCTGTCCAAACAGTAACCGCAAATTCTTCCGTCAAAGTAAGCCCACTCAACGTAACGGTAAAGGTAACCGTACCGTCCGCAACAACCACGTTAGATACCGCGTAGCCGCGAGCAAAACTTTCCGCCAAACCGTCGTAAGCGTGCGCCGTCGTAACCGTCGCCACCCCTTCGTTGACCTCAATCGCTACATTTACCGTGTTGTCAAGATAATATTTAAGCACTGCGTTTTCGCCATACTTGCCCGAATTATAAGCCTTCACCGCTACTTCGTAAATCGAACGGGAGTTCTTTTCTACGTCGTAAGCCGTAGCCACCGTGCCGTTCGAACCGTCCGCATACGTTACGATAAAGAACGCGCGCGCCGAAAATTCTCTTTGGAAGTTTTCCAGCTTGATATCCGTCAAGGTGATGTACGCGTGGTATGCGCCGTCCTTTTCAACCATTTTATTAAGATTAACAAATCCAGCCGTCGAATTGCCAAGGGTCAATTCGCCTTCAAGCAAATCGGTAGGGATTACCGCGCCCTTCAACGTAACGTTGCCCAACAAATCGTAAGCCGCTTTCGAGAAGACAACTTCAAATCTCAAACCGCCGTTACCAACGATATCGTTCTTTAACCGAACAGCCGCACCGTCCGCAAGGGAAATGCCCGCAGCCACTTCAACGAACGTCGTGTTTGCCGTCAACGCAACAATTTCGCCCGCCTTGTACAGCTTGCTGTCCGCCTTATTATACCAACCCACGAAATCCGTCAAGGTCGAACCGGGGAGTTTCACCAAAGAAGCCGTTTCGCTTACCAATACATTTCCTTCCATATCTTCATACGTTACAGTATAAGAAGTTGCGGATTTTTCCAAAGCCGTTGCCAAATCGTCTTTATACGCATATTTATAGGAAAGCCCTTTAATCAAATTGTCGAGACTGTTTGCAGGTGCCTGATAGGTAAACGTAATGCTTTCAGGACCTTGTGCCGTGCCTTTGGGCGTAACGCCGATATTGGGATAAATAACCGCCGTCGAGCCCGCGCCTTTTAATCCGTTAATGCTCTTATTAACGTTGCTGACTTCCGTAATCGCACCGTTGGCAACCTCATATACATATTCATAAAAAGTAGCAGCGGAATTGGACGTAGGCACATATCCAATGATTTGGATATATTCTTTATTTTTATTATTATTATACTGATACAAACCGTACGATCCAAAAGAACCTCTCTTATCGCCTACTGCCCCCTCTGCCGTGCTTGAATAATTCGTATTCGTACCGTTAAATACGCCTTTATCAGCCCAAGCCAATTCGGAAGAAGCTGCAATAAGCACCCCTGCTTTCACATCAGACTTCGAAGCGGATTCTTCATTCCAAGGCGAGTAAGCTTTTTCAGCTCTTACCGCAAAGTTAGGTGCGTTAGCTCCCGTAAACTGCGTCATAAACCAAGTTTCGCCGCCAAATCCGTCATACGCCGCGTATGCAAACGAATTGCTAGATTGCCCCTCAATCGCATCTACTCTATGCCACGTTGCCGAATTTACAAGTTTGGTCGTATCTTTTTCTTCATATTCAACGTTTGCCAATTTAAGCTCTTCTATAATTTGCGATTTATACTCGTATTTATCGTTTACATTTTTCAACAGTTTTTCCAAGCTGTTTGCGGGGGTAGCGTATTTAAACGTAACGCTGTCGGGGTTGTTTGCCGCACTCAACGCCGTTGAGTCCATCCCGTCAACTTCCATACATTGAATATTCCCGTAAATAACTGCCTTTTTACCCGCTAAAACGTTTGCCGAATGAGTAGCCGTTACCGTAGTAGAGGAAACAAGAGAAAGCGTTTCGCCGTCCGCTTTAAAAAGATATACGGAAATATCTGCCGAGCTCGCGGTCGTTGCATTAATTTCATAGCCGACAATCTGAACGTACGTTACCCCCGGATTGTAGTAACGCATACCCAGCGTCCTTTTACTTTCGCTATCAGTCGCTTGAATTTCTTTTCGTCCATAACCTGTGTTCATACCGGACGAAGCACGATAAATACCCATAGACGCAGCGCCAAAACCTTGCGAATTCGTAATCATCATCCCTTGTTCGGTGTATGTCCCCCCCTTATCAACGATAGGCGCGCTGATCCATTCTTGATAAATACCGTCCCAAGTGGAAAGACCTTTCACCGCGCGAACTGCATAGTTGGGGGCATTTTTGCCCGTCCATTCGGTCATAAACCAGGTATTCCCCGATTCTCCCATATCAAATTCGAGAAATTGAGCAGACACCCCGTCTTTCGTCTTTGTAGAATTCTGTGCACTACCGCTGACCGTTACGGTACACGCTTCGAGTTCCACCTTATTCAAGGTAACTTCTTCGCTAAGGTCGCCCGCAATGGCAGCCTTCGCTACGTTGGCAGGTGGCATCGCAATTGCCCCGACGGCGAGGCAAACGCTGGCTACTGCCGAGCTGATGAAAACCCACAATTTTTTTGCTGTTTTCGTAAACATAATTTTCCTCCATATATTTTTTGCCTTTCGGCTTTCTTACTTTGTTTGGATTTTTCAAAGTCTTTTTACGCCCGATTTTTTTCAACGCAAAAAGATGACATTCCCCCAAATGCCTACGTCTATCATATCACAACGAAAAAAACTTTCAAGAGGTATATTTCACCAAAAGTATTGAATATTTAACCTTTTTTCCTTTTCCAAAACTTACCTATCCCCTCCTAACCCCTTAAAACAAACGGTTTTCGGGCTTTTTGGCAGGAAAATTATTCTTTTTTGCGTTGGCGCAAAAATACTTTACTTTTTACAAAAAATGCTCTACAATAATTGTATGAGTATCATCGACTACCCTACAATTTCACACGCGCCCTATACGCAGCTGATCATTTCGAGAAAGTCGCCTTTGCACAGCCATACCTTTTTCGAATTCAGCATTTGTTTAGACGGACATTTAAACAACGTCATCAACGACGTACCCGTTGACGTAACCAAGGGAACAATCATTTTATTCCGTCCGCAGGACAAGCACGTTTTCGAGGCGTTGGACAAGCACGTCAGCCGCGACGTCTATTGCACTCCGCAGCTGTTAAAGGACGTCTGCGACACGCTGGATCCTTTTCTTTTCGACGAAATTTGCGATCATCCCTTACACGTCTGCTTTAAAATTTCCGAATACGATTTACAGCTGTTAGAGCGCCGAATGAGTATGTTCAACAACGCGTCCCAATACAGCCGTTCGCAGCTGCACGCGGCACACGTAGCGGCAATTTCAGAAATTTTCAACCTCTGGTATCAATCGACGATGTCCGAAAAGCAAAACTTGCCCGCGTGGATCGTTTCGCTGACCAAGCAAATCAACACGATCGAATTCGCCACCAAGGAAATCAAAGAAATTGTGGCGCAAACGAATTACGCCCACGGCTACGTCTGTCGAGAGTTTAAAAAACATATCGGCATCACTTTACAAGAATACGTCAGCTCGGTAAAATTCTCTTTCGCGTGCGCGCTGCTCACGTCCGAATCGAACAGCGTGGAAGGGATCGCAACAAAGCTGAATTATTCCTCGGCGGCGAATTTTATCGCCTCCTTCCGTCGGCGGTTTGGGATCACCCCCGCACAATGGCGAAAGATACAGCGCCCCGTATCCAATAAAAAATAATCCCTAAAACAAAAAACAGCCGTTCGGCTGTTTTTTTCATTCGGGCAAGGCTATGCCTTGCTATTCCGCGCAAAACCATGCGCGATTTTTTTGATTTTATTTTTTCTTCCACCCCACCAACGGATAGCGCAGTTCTTCCACCTCCTCTACCATATTCCACGTATCGCCACCCGTCCGTTGTGTTTCGCCGCCGATTTTTGCGGCGTTAAAAAGGTAAATTTTCCCTTCGTCAAACAGCAAAAAGGGGCGTTCGCGGCGTTGCAGCTCCGCCGTCGTTCCGTCGTCATATTCGACGGTAAAATCGTACGCCTGACGGAAATTTTCGCGATCCCAAGTGATTCCGTCCTTGGACGCAAACGAAACGCCGCCGTACAGCAGACCCGTAAAGCATCCGCCGCCGTCCTCCGTCACCATTTTAAACCCTTCTTCCGTTCGATACACAAACATATCCTCTATGCTTGTGCCGGGGAAAAGATTGTCGTTAAGCACCGTATATTCTCCGTCGTAGCGATCGGCTTTTGCCACCAATACCTCCATGGGCGATTTGCCGTTACGGAAATATAAATATACTCCGTTTTCCGTCACTACCGCGCTGGGATTGTTTGCGTCGGGGGGCAGGTCGATTGGCTTTTCGCTGCGCTCCCATTCCCCCAGCAAATCCCTCGTGCGCGCCCAGCCGATCTTTCTCGTCACCGTGCCGCCGTCGGGGCTGCCGATATAAAACAAAACGTATTCGTCGCCAATCTTCGTGATATACGGGTTATGCGCCATTACCCCGTCCCAATACCCGCCGTCCCGCTTGCCAATGATTACCTTTTCAAACTTGAACGGCTTTGCAAGATCGTCCGTCGTTGCCAAAACAATCTCCGAATCGCTTAAATACCCCAACGGAAAGGTCTTTTCCTTTGGCCAACGCGCGGCAAATAAGTAATATTTTCCGTTCTCTTTCAATACCGACCCGCACCAAACGTAATATCCGTCTATCCGAAAGCCCGAGCCCTTTACGACGGGCTTCAATTTTAACGCCTTTTCTTGATTTTGTTGCATATACCATTTCTCCTAAATTTTTAATATTCCAGCACCTTTGTTAATATTCTATCACGCGCACAGCGCGCCGTCAACTGCAAATTTTACCTCATCAAAATTTCGCCCAAACAAAATTTCACCTCAAATATTGAATTTTTGACTTTCCATCCTTCTACGCTTTACTTTTTTCAAAAAATCCTTTACAATAATGGTATCTTCCAATAAGGAACGTTTAGAAACTCTTATGAAAAAGACGCAGGACATTTTAGAATTTGACAAAGTAACGGTAACGCCGAAAAACGGCTCGTCCATGCCCAATATGCACAGTCACGGACACTACGAAATTTTTTTCCTTTTAGAGGGGGCGCGGCGGGTATTTTTGGAGGACGAATTTTTCCTATTGCAAAAAAATTCCTTTATCGTCCTGCCGCCAAACTGTCCCCACAAAATGGAAGGGGGCGCATACACCCGCATCAACCTCAATATCCCGCCCGAATTATTATCCGACCGCCAAAAAAGAGTTTTGACTCGGCTGGAAAAAAAGGCGGTGCTGTTGGACGGAAAATACCGTGCTTTAATCCACTCCCTTTTGGACGAGGCGTGTTACGTGCAATCGAAAAACGCAAACGGCGCGGACGAATTTTTACTGCCGATCGCGCAAACCGTCGTCAATTTTTTATCCCTGCAAAACGGCGAATTTTTACATTCGGACGGCAAAACGCCCCACCGCGCCAAAGCCCCTATCGAGGTGCTAAAAGCGGTACATTTCATCAATACCCATTACGCCCAGCCCATCAGTCTTGAACAGCTTAGCAAAATGCACTTCGTTTCCGTCACCTATCTTTGCAATCAATTCAAAAAAGGTACGGGCTATACGATCGGCGAATACGTCTTAAAGGTACGCCTTGAAAACGCAAAATTTTTGCTGATAAACACAGCCAAATCCATCGCGGAAATTGCAGAGCTTTGCGGCTTTTCCTCCGCAAACTATTTCTGTTTAATTTTCAAACGAAAGATCGGCATCCCTCCTATCCAATACAGAAAGCCAAGGTAACCCCTTCGGCTTTTTATTTTGCACTTTTTATTTTGCGCCTTTTTTAAAGCATTCTTTCCAAAGTGTCAACCCACGTCGAGCATCCAAACGTCGTTCCCGTCCAGAAGAAAAATTCCCCCTCCTCGTGCTGCGGGAAATATACCTCAATCTCGTTCATATTTTTCAACAAACTGACCGTCGTCCAAGAGTTATCACGATGGAACGTCGGAACGTAAAAATCCCCCTTCCCCTCGTACACGGGTACCCCGTTTACGTATAAGACGAAGGGTCTTGTCCCCCCGCAGGATACGCGCACCTCCTTTTTTGCCGTCGCTTTCAGCTTGGTTTTGTAGGTAAACTCACCCCTGGGTACCCCAAAATAGGTAGAAACGGTTTCTACGACCCCTTCCTTTCCGCTGTTTTTATCCGTCACAAGCCA
>JAZKXM010000027.1:0-14177 GCA_045611585.1 Candidatus Scatosoma sp.
CGCCTTCAACGCGGAAAACCCCGACTGTCCCGCCTCTGCCACTCTTTTTATCAACGGAAATAGAGTATCCCAAGGCGCAACGCCCGCCCTTTCCTTGGCTTATACCGTCGGGCTGGAATTAGGAAACCACACCCATCATCATTACGATTTAACAACGCTTTCCCCGCAGGAGATCGAGCAAGAAATTCAAAGCGTGGACAAAATTTTGCAAAGGATAGACGGTAAGCCTTATCATTTGTTGCGCGCGCCGTTTGGAAAAACAAACGAGAGTGTTGAAAAGCTTTCCCCAACGCCCATCATCAACTGGACGATTGACACGTTAGACTGGACGGGCGTTTCCGCGGACAAAATTTATCAAAGCGTCTTTTCCGCAAAAACGGACGGCTCAATTATCCTAATGCACGACGGCTACCCCAATACCCTCACCGCCGTCAAACGGCTGTTGCCCGACCTCAAAAAAGCGGGGTATCAGGTGCTGTCCGTATCCGCCCTATCCAAAGCCAACCATTGCCCCTTACAACGCGGCAAGGTGTATATTCGCGCCCGAAAACAACAAAAATGAAAGGGGCAGGTATGCAATGAACAAAAAAAAACGGCTGTGAAAACCACAGCCGTTTTTTCTATTTTTTTTGATTTTATTTGATGTTTTCTTTTATGTATAAACGGAAGAAAGCGACACAATCCTCCACCCAATGTGAAATTCTTGCATGGTAAGGCTGCGCGGCGTTCACCTCAGGCGAAGCGTTAGACAGCCCATGTCCACCCTGCGGATAGACGTGCAACTCGTACGCAACCTTATTTCTCGCCAACGCCAATGCAAAGCGTAAGGAATTTTCAGCAGGCACAAGCGGGTCCGTCGCCGTCGCCCAAATAAACGCAGGCGCCGTTTCCGCCGTGACGGAATTATCCAAATTCAACGTCTTTAACAGCTCTGCCTTTGCCTCCTCGGTATAGCCGTCCAACAAATTGTCGTGCGTGCCTTTGTACGCCTCCTCCTGCGTTATCACGGGATAGCTAAGCCCCACCGCCGTCGGCTTACAATCCAACTCAATCCCCGCCTTAGCGGAAACTGCGGAATATTCCACCGCCAAATTCGCCGTCAAATGCCCGCCCGCGGAAAAGCCTAACACAAACACTTCGTCGGGGTTGACGTTAAATTCTTCGGCGTGCTTTTTCACGTAATCTACCGCGCAAGCCAGCTCGGTCAGATGTTCGGGATAATGCACCCCGTCAGGACGGCAAAGATATTTCAACACAAAGGTTTGAAACCCTCTGGATAAAAAGTCTGCAGCTATAATCGCCCCCTCCCGCTTGCTAACGGAGGAATACGCCCCGCCGGGAACAACGATCAGCGCAGGTCTTTTCCAACCCGAATTTTCCAAATCAAAGGGCTGTTCCATCAAAATACATTCCAACGAGCCGCCCTGCAAAACGTCGTAAACGTCCTTTAATTGCACCGTAAAAGCTTTCATAATCTTCTCCTAATTGATTACTTATTTTATAAATGAAAAGGTCTTTCCTTCCACTTCGTATTGTTTATATACCGAACGGTATCCGTAATAATCCAGCCGATAAATCTTATCAAAAATCTGCTGTCTGGTGTAATATTCAAGGCTGTCGTCCAAAAACTTCTCCACGTCTGCGGGCAGCCCTTCTTCACTTTCCGTCAGTTCTTCATAATCAAACTGCTCCCAAGCCCCGTCATCCTTACGGCGGGAAACGGTCACACCGTCATAATAGTATTTGTCCGTAAAAATACCCGATTCCAAACTGACGAACACGCTGCCCAGCTTATCCGTCAGCATACTCGCGCCGTGATACATACGCAAATTGTGGTTGATCCCCATCAAATGCAAAATCGTCGGAATAATATCAAAGGAGTTTACAAATTTATCCACCCTTACTCCGCCCTGCAAGGGGGAAGAAAGGTCCTTTTTCGCCACAAAATCCAGCGCGTGGTAGCCCTCGTAAAACCCTTCGGGAACGGTCGTTTGACAATTCATACTGCCGCCATACCAAAGCACGCAAGGGATGTTGTAAATGTTGGTGTTGTACATTTGATCCAAAGGCACGTTTTTCAAATAATAATTGAGGTTGTCATAATACGCGCTGTGATCGGCATACAGGAAAAACGCCGTATCCCCCAGCTGCCCCGAACGTTGCAGGTCATAGATTAAGGAATTTAACCCCTCGTCCAAATCCATCATACCCGCCTGATACCGCTTATACCGCAAATACAGCGTTTCCGCGTCCTCCTCGTCCATTGACAGCGCGTCCGCGCTGAGCCGAATACTCTTTTCGGGCGAAATACCTTGCTCGGCGTACCCGTCTATGATGGTGTAATATTTTTCAAAGCCCTTTACGACAACTTCTTCGGAAAACTCCTTTTGCAGCTTTTTCTGCTCGGCAAGCTTTTTCTCCTGCGACCAATCGGGGTCGTAATATCTCTCGTCTAAAAAATCGGCAAAGGGATAATCTCCTTCGTTGACAAGGTCCTCATAATGCCCGTGCGAACTGAGCGTCATGTGCAAGGTATAAAAGG
The DNA here is from genome assembly GCA_045611585.1 of Candidatus Scatosoma sp. GTDB lineage: Bacteria > Bacillota > Clostridia > Christensenellales > Borkfalkiaceae > Scatosoma. Next base: position 2,543 of record JAZKXM010000027.1, read on the forward strand.
CGTCCGTCCCTTCGTCCTTTTGCGTGTATTCGCTGAAATATTCGCTCATCACCTTCGCATCTTTGTCAAAATCGTAAAATCCGTCCTTGACGTATTCCCCCTCCTCGTCCCAACATTCGAGGGCGAACATATTTTCCAAGAAATACGCATTGTCAAATCCGTAAACCCCGTCGTCGCCGTGCGTGATATTCCGATCGTAAAAGCTTTCCTCGTTTGCGTGGAAATAATTTGCAGTATATCCCGCGTTCGACAAAATATTCGGCAAAGTAAATCCCGTGTGCTTTTTGTTCAGCTCGGATACGGTAATCCCGCTGCTGCTACCGGGATAGCTACCAAGGATAGACATCGCCTCCGAATGGTTCGTCTTATCCCGCGCGTAATAATCGACAAAGGAAATCCCTTGCGTCGCAATCGAATACAAGGTAGGCGTATATTCCTTGTTAATCGTGTACCATTCGCCCGATTCAATGACGATAACCACCAAGTTTTTCCCGTTTAACGAACCCGTATAGATATTCTCGCCGTAGGCGTCCGCGCTCATTTGCCCTTTTGCAAAATATTTGTCAATCTTCGCAAGAGTCTGTTCGTCCATTTTCCTCGCCCCGCCCGCAACCAAACGGCTGAACGTGTTGGAAACCTGCACCGAATAAAACCCGTAAACGCCGAATTTCCGCAACGCCTTCGCGGAAATAAACTGCGTGCGGTACAAATAATCGTCGTCGTTATAATTAATCAGCCCGTCCTCCGACTTTGCCACTTCATTAAAGGACGAAAACGAAATCCCAAACAACGCCGCACTCATCCCGCCGATCGCAAACACAGTAGCAAGCAGCAAAACAACCACGTTGCGGGTATAGCTTCTTTTCGGCGTTTTGACCTTGATTTGAATCATGATCATTCCCGCCAAAACGCAGCCGAAAAACAGCACCATTCCCACAAGGAAAAACCAGTTGACAAAGTTAGTGGTAAACACACCGCCCACCTCTTTGGCAAGGTTCAGCATTGAAAAGCTGAATACGATCCCGCTCATACCGATCAACGCCTCGTTGATAAACCCAACCACCATTTGCAACGCCAAAATTAGCCCGCCAACGCAAATGGATGGGATTGTCCCCGGCAAAACGAACAAAATCATTCCGAAAATTAAAATATACGCAAGGTCAATCCCCCAATATACGGGAAACGCCCCCAGTCCCATAACAAGGAAGGAAACGAATTCCGTCACGATCGCCGCAAAAACGAACAAAAGGGATATCCACACCTTCTTTTTTAACAGTTCTTCCATACTTCTCCTCTTGCCGCCGCGCGGCAAACAAAACGCTTGTCCTTTCTAAATTTCACGCTTACCCGCTCGGAGTAAAGCGCATCATCAAAACGCGTCACCAAACTGCGCCATCGCGGCAAAATCGAACAGCTGCCCGATTCCTTGGCTATTTCATACCTCTCTTTATGATATACCCCCGCCCGAGCCAAAAAACTCGGCGTACAGCGCGCGAATACACTCCTCGTAAACGTGTTCTTCCACGCCGACGATAATGCTAAATTCATTCGGTGCGTGCAACGTCGTCGCCACGTTAATTCCCGAATCCGCCAACGCGCTAAACAGCCGCGCCGCCGTCCCCACACGGCTTACCATGCCGTGGCCCACCGTCGCAATCATAGCAATATTTTTACGCACGAAGATGGTATCGGGAGAGATTCGTTTTTCTATTTCCTTCAATAAGGTTTCCAACAGCGTTTCGGACAAATAACAATTATCAATAACGAGCGCCATCGAATCAATCCCCGTCGGAAGGTGTTCAATCGAAATGCCGTATTCGGCAACGATCTCCAACACCTGCTTGATAAACCCGACCTCCGTATTCATCATCGGCTTTTCGATAGAGATAACCGTAAACCCTTTTTTCCCCGCGATCCCCGTCACAACGTCGTCTTTATTCAGCTGTCTTTTGGCAGTCGCCACAATATACGTACCTCTGTCCGTCGGACGGAAAGTATTACAAATCCGCACGGGAATCCCCTTGCTTCTCACAGGGAAAATCGAATCGCTATGTAACACGTTTGCGCCCATATAGGACAATTCGCGCAGTTCTTGATAGGAAAGCTCCGCAATCCATTTCGGAACGGAAATAATACGGGGATCGCAAGCGAAAAACCCGCTGACGTCCGTCCAGTTTTCATCCAGCGCCGCGCCCACCGCGTGCGCCACGATCGCACCGGAGATATCCCCGCCGCCCCGCGAAAAAGTTTTCACCTTGCCGTCCGCGCCCAGCCCGTAAAACCCGGGGATAACGGCGCAGGGATTCTTTTTAAACACTTCTTCGGCAAGCGAATAGGTTGATTCCTCGTCAAAAGTCCCGTCCGCGCAAAAGCGCACAAATTCGGTCGCGTCGATAAACGGAACGTCCAAAACCCCCGCCATAATTTTAGCGGCCAAATACTCCCCGCGGGAAGCGCAATAATCCCGCCCGCACCCGTTAAGCATTTCCGTTTTGATATTTTGCAGAGCTTCGTCCAAGCGGAAGGATTTTCCAAGCTCCCGTTCGATAGACAAAAACCGCTCGCGCACGCGCGCAAACGTTTCCTCAAACGCAGAATTATCCCCGCTTTCGATCGCGTCCGAACAGCGATACAAAAGATCGGTCACCTTGATGTCCGCGCCAAACCTCTTTCCGGGCGCGGAAACCACCACGTATTTCCGTTCCGAGTCCGCTTTTACAATCTCCGCCGCCGCCAAAATCACGTTGCCGTCCGCCATAGACGTCCCGCCAAATTTACAAACCTTTCCCGACATAAATATTCCCTTAAACTCCTCGCATAGCTAGGGCAACCAACCGTCGGCAGCCCCCTATTATCCTATGAACGGCACTCTTTTTTTCGTGCCGAAAAACCAATTTTAAACCCTTTTAACCGCTCAACCGCCCTTTCTCGGCCTTTAAATATTCAGCAAAATAACCGCAAACAAAGCCAATAAAAGAGTGAGCAATTTTATCCAAAACTTAGATATAAAAAGATTTTTTAAAAATCTACCAAACTTATTCATTTCACTCCCTCCTTATCTGCGTTGTTTTTTATCGACGATGGGCATTTCCTGCCAGTAATAATCGCGAAGCGCGTCCATCAGCATATCATAATCGGCATACCGCATCACATTGCCCTGCTTGATGATAGAGATGATCCCCGTTTCCTCCGAAACGACGAAGGAAACCACGTTGGCAACCTCGGTAATCCCAATCCCCGCGCGGTGCCGCGTACCGTATTCCTTGGGATAGCTCGTCTTTTGGGTCAGCGGCAAAAAGCATCCCGCCGCCTGAATCTTATGCCCGTGAATAATCATTGCCCCGTCGTGCAAAGGCGCTTTCGGAAAAAACACCCCTTCGATCATCTGCGTAGAAATTTCCGCGTCGATCGTCACACCACTTTGGATTACTTGCTTAGGCAAGCTGCCCCTGGACAAAACAATCAGCGCGCCCACGTTGTTTTTGGACATATTTTGCATAGCCTTAATAATGTTTGCGATACACCGCTCCACTTCCGCTTGCGTATGCATCTCCGCACCGCCCAGCAAAGTTTTTTCCGCCGACGGCTCTTTTGCCGTATGCACGTCCCAAAGGCTCTTTTTTACCTCCACATTAAACAGTATCAGCATAAACGCGGAGATTAATATCAAATAGAACAAATAAAACTGTCTGTCAATAAGATCGTCCGCAAAAAATTCCAACGTGCCGCCTGCAACAATCAGCACCCAGTAAAGAAGCATCAGCCTCGTCGCGTCATTGTCCCGCAACACCTTGGAAACGTAATAGAACAACAAAAACAGCAGCCCTATTTCCAGTCCGTGGAAAAAGGAAAAGCTTTCAAAGAATGCCACCACCTGGTCAGGCAGCCCCCTCAAAGAATCCACAACCGTAAGCAATTTGTTAAACATACCTACCTCCTCGCGCGCCCCGCCGCTCAAATCCCGACCGCCGCGCGTCTAAACACTCCACGAAGTTTATTTATAAACTTCCCTATTTTTGTTCGCAAATTTATTATATAAAAATTTTATCAAAAAAGAAAGCGTTTCCCTTATGCTTTTCCGCTTTTTTTACGCATTTGCAAAAAATATTTTGCCAACCGTCGCAATCAATGCCCCTTCGGGGGTCAATTCGCCGCATTTAATCCCGCAAACGGCGTCGTAAACCGCTTGATAGCGGGCAAGCAGCTCACCCTTTTTAAATTTCGCCGCTTGTTCTCTGTTTTTCTTCACGGCGTATTCCTTTAAGCCAAGCGCCGTAGCCACGTCCGCGTCGCTCCCGCGCATACTCGCCGTTTCGTACAGCTTTTTAAAATAGGCGGCAAGCGCGCCAAGCAACTCAATCTCGCTGAACCCCTTGCTTTGCAATTCCGTCGCCACGCGCACAAATTCGCCGTAATTTTTCCGCGATAAGGCGTTCGCCAGCTCGTATATCTTATATTCCGAATCGGGATACACCATCTCGTCCACCATCTCGTCCGTCAGGCGGTCTTTGCCCAACGCCTCGCAGCAAACCAACAGCTTTTCCGTCTCCTTGGCAATACGCGCCATATCCGAAACGCAGTACTCCACCAGCTTTCCGCAGGTCACACCGTCCACGCGCACCCCCGCCTTTTTGCAGGTGAGATAGATCCATTTTTTGATCGTTTCCTCATCCCCCCTGCCGCAATCGACGACGGTCACGTTCGGCTTTTTCGTAAGCGCCGCACACCCCGTTTTGCCTTTTTGAGAGTTGACAATCACCAGCATTCCATCCGCGGGCGGGTTTTCAAAGGTATTTTTTAGATACTGCTCGTATTCCTTTTCCGTGGGGTAAAACTCCCGCACCCGCACCATTCTTTTTATGCTGACAAAGGGAAAACTGTTCAAAGCGTCGGGCAATTTTTGCAGCTTATCCCCCTTCAAATCCGCCCCGTCAAAGGCGGCAAAGTCGAGGGTTGGTTCTTGGACGAAACGGCTTTTTAAAAGCGTTTCCCCCTTTTCCCGAAAATACGTTTCTTCGCCTTCGAACAAATAGATGGGCAGCCCACCCTTTTCATCGACGAATTTTTTAAAATCGACGTATTTCATAGCCTACCTTTCTCCTTCCGCGCCCGTTGCGCCCTTTTACACCGTTTATTATACCACAATCCCGCTGAAATAGCAAGAAAACCGAATGAAATTTTCGCCCATAACAAGCAAAATACTCCCCTTAAAAAGAGTTTTTTCACCAATTCATCCGTAATTTGCCAAAACCATTGCCACGGTAAGGCAAAAAAATTTCAATGCATACCCCCAACGCCACTTTTTCAAATTGATTTTATCGGACAGCAAAATAACCGTCCAATAATAGGAAAGGAACACCTCAAACGTCACGGAAACGCCCGTCAGGGCAAAGGGTGAAAAATCCACAACCTCAAACGCCAACGTCAATCCTTCCCAAAGGACGGAGGGCGCGTACAGCAGTCCGCCCGCAACTGCGGGAAAAAGACAGGCAACGGCAACGAAAGCGATCAACCACCCAAAGCATATGCCGATCAACGGAACAAAGAAAAGATTAAACAAAATCCCTACACTTGATAGATACCCGAAAAAATACAACTGAATGGGCGCCGTCCCGATTTGCGCCGCCAAGGATACGGAAAGCAGCCCATTAAACCAGCTAAAACATTTTTCCAAAAACGTCGGCGGCTTCGTATTCGGCGGCAACCAATCCGCATTTTTGGGTTGTTCTTTGACAAAAATTCTCTTTAAACGCATACCTGCCCCGTCCAAAACGCATTGTATCCGCCTTGAAAGCAACGCAATCCCAAAGCACGCGGAAAAGGATAACAAGCACCCTACCTCAAACAATAGAGTCGGCGAACAGCAAAGCACCAAAAACAAAGCCAGCCCCAGCGATTCTAACAAATCGGAGGTGATCGCCAATAAAGAGCAAGCATACGTGATCAAGCATAGGCATACGGCGCGAAGCACGGAAGCGGAAAACCCGCAAACGTACCCGTAAAAAATCAACACGCCGCTCACCAACAAAAACCGCACGGGCGGCAACAGCTTTTTCAGCTTTGTTTTGTCAATCAACAAACGGCAAAAGGCGTACAACGCGCCGATATGCATACCCGAAACGGCAAAAATATGCGCAATACCGCCATAGCGCACGTTTTGCAGCAGTCCGATTCCTATCCGCGAGGTATCTCCCGTCAATAAGGCAAGGGTCAACGCCGCCGAAGTCGGCGACATCTTTTCCCCTAAAACATGCACCATCCGTTCCCGAAGCCACAACCCCAAATCAAACTCATATCCCGCAACGGTTGCGCCGTCAACGCTTGTCAAGGTATATTTGATCCCGTCGGCAATCTCCGCCGCGGCAAGCCCATAATGCGCAATCCCGTCCCTCTCCGTCGTCACCTTTCCGTGCAGGATCACCACGTCCGCAAGACGCAGATCAGGTAAAAATCCCCCACCCAGGTGCGCAACGAGTTTTCCTTCCGTCCTTTGTTCATTCACAGAAACGTCCCGTAAAAACACCGTCAGTCCGTAGCCATCCCGTTCCGTTTGATATACCTGACCCGTCACGGTTACAATCCCGTCAAAGGCGGGTATCGCCCGATAATTTTTCATAGCTACCGCAAACGAACCCAGCCCAACGGCAAAGGCAACGCACAGCGTCGTCACACCAATCGCCACCCGCTTTTTATTTTTCAGCAAGAAAAAAGACGGGCTCAGCGCAGGCACAATACAAACCGCCCACCACGCCGACCCGCCGTCGATTACGCAAAAATATCCCGTTAAAATACCCAAACAAAGGAAAAGGGCGGCAAACAACGCCGGCCGAAAGTTAAACAACCGTTCTTCCGTCCGTATATTTTTCGTTTGCCCCTCCAAAGCCCTTTTCATTCGTACACGTTTCCCATTTTAAAGCAGTTACGCTTTAAGCGGTTATCCTTTACACTATTTTCTTAAAACTTTACGCCAGCGAAATACGTTCGCTGACAGACCGAACGAACAACCCTTTTTCTTCGCCGTAAGCAATACATTCGTTGACGTACGCGGCAAATTTTTCCGTCGGCTTCGCGATGCGAAGCACACTGCAAACAATCACAACCAATTCGTCCACGTACAGCGCAACCTTGTCCTCCAACGCGCCTCGCGCGATGGAAATAATCTCATACGGAGTAAAATCCGTTTCGTTTTTACGCAAATTTTCTCCCGTTTCCACGCGATAGCGGTCAAACCCGACGCACTTATCCGTCTTGCGGTAATAGGTCACGCCCAACAGCTTTTCATATTTAAACCCGCACAATGCGACAAGCACCTGCATACGCGTTTCCACCTTTGCGCCGTATTTGTAAATCCCCAACCCGTTCAAACAGCGACGGACAAGAAAATCGTAAGAGATGGGTTCTTCTGCCGCCACAATCCCTTTCAGCCGCGCAAGGATCTCCCCGTCGTTTTCTCCCGAAGTGACAAAATTCGCATTTTCCAACCGCTGAGTAGGCTTTGCCGCCTTATACGGCTTTTTGCCGCGATTCAAGCCCGTGCCGCCCTTCTTATCCGCGCCCGTCAGCTTATCCAGCAAGTCCTTAATTTTCTTAATTTCGCGTTTGGGATTGTTGTAATAATTGACGGAGAAAATCCTAATCACGTTCCAGTTGTTGCGTTTCAGCGTCTGAATCTGCAAAACGTTTCTATCCTTGACGGAAAACGAATTTGGCCCGTCGCACATAACCGCCAAGATAAAACGTTGCTTGTTTTTGGGATCAAGCACCGCAACGTCTATTTTGAAATCGGACACGCCGACGTCGTAACGGCAATCGTACCCGTAGGAGGACAGCTCCTCCGCGATATATTTCCCGATCCCCGCCTTTTTCTTGGTCAAATTCTCCGAAGGAATGGCAAGCGTCGTGCGCCCCTTTTGCGCAAACTCCAAAAACGCCTTCAATCCCGCAACCCCTTTCGAGTTGGTTTTGGAAAGATCAATCATCGCCCCCGTCATAGAGGAGAAGACGACCATTTCCTCACGCGCACGCGAAACGGCAACGTTCAAACGCCGCCAACCGCCCGCTTGATTCAGCGGCCCAAAATTGAGGGAAATGCGCCCCATACGGTCAGGTCCGTAGCAAACGGAAAACAGCACGACGTCCCGCTCGTCCCCTTGCACGTTTTCCAAATTCTTTACAAACAACGGTTCCTCGCGGTCGTACGCCGCGTCCTCCAACCGCTTTTCGATAATCACCGCGGACAACCGCCGTTCGATATATTCCTTTTGAACGTTACTAAACGTAACGATCCCCATGCTAGATTTTCTCAACGCCTTATCGGACAAACGGCGCACCACCTCGTCAATCAGCGCGTCCGCCTCCGCCTTGTTCCGCTTGGACAACCCGCGATCGTAAACGCCGTCCTCCACCAACACAAACCGCACCTTGCTGTCGGGCGCGTCGGGGGAAGGGAAAGTACACAGCCGATTGCCGTAATACATAAGGTTAGAAAACGCAATCAAGCTTTCGTGCTTGCTTCGATAATGCCACGTCAAATGCTTTTGCGGCATCCCCAGCGCCAAGCAATCGTCCAAAACGCTTTCCATGTCCTCGTTTTCAAGATTTTCCTCATCAACATAGTTGGCGGTAAAGAAAGTAGTAGGCGGCAGCTGTTTGGGATCGCCCACCACGATCGCCGCCTTCGCCCGCGCCAAAGACCCGATCGCCTCCGCCGTCGGCATTTGTGACGCCTCGTCGAAAATCACCAAATCAAACGCACCGCTTTCCGCCTTCAAATATTGTGAAACGGTAATCGGACTCATCAACAAGCAGGGTGCTAAAACCTTGATCAGTTCAGGAATTTCCTCAAACAGCTTTCTCAGCCCCATACCCCGCAAATTGTTTTTGGCAAGCCGTTGATAATTAACGTATTCCAAACTGAGCGACCCTTCCGTTGACGGAGTCGGCAACCGCGAAATCAACCTCGCGCGCACGCTGTCCTTTGCCTGACGAGCAAAATCGTCCAAAGCCAACCGCAACGTTTCCGTATTCTCCTCCGTAAGCGCCGCCGAAAAACGGGACAAAACGGGATCCAGCGGAATGTTCGTATGCAAGAAATTTTTATAAATATTCTTTTCAAAGCTGTCAACGATATTTTCGCCCGTAACCGAGCCATTTTCCAGCGCGTCGGTGATAAAGGTCAGCCCCGCCTCGTCCAAGCGCGCCGCCGTTTGCTTGTACATACACCAATTCGCCAACATATCCACGTTGTCGATCAGCGCGCCCGCTTTCGCGGTATAATACTCCAAAACGTCCTCCTCAGGCACCTTGCTCACGTCCGCCTTCGTCACCGCCGTAAAGCTATCCTCCGCGGCAAAAAAGCTTTCCATTGAGCGCATCAACCCCTTCAAAACAGGCTCGCTGTACCCGTTAGACGCGCGAATACACATACTGTTAAAGCTGTCGGGATTATAATCCATAAACACGGACGCCGCCACCGAATGCAATTTGTAAAGGTCGGCAAGGAAATTCTTTCTTGCCTCAAAATAATCCACCCTACCAAACGCGAACGTAAAATACGCGGATAACCCCGTCCGAGTTCTCACCTGCTCCATCGCCTCGTAGATCGCGACAAGGTTTTGCATATTTTTCAAAACGTCCTCGCGGCTTAACGGCTTCAACGCCGCCTTGCTCAGCCGTTTCGCCACCGAATTCGGCAATTTACACGCCTCAAAATCCTCCCTGCCCGTGTCCAGCCATTCGGCAAGAGCCTTATATTCCTTGGAGATATCCACCAGCTTTTTAAACTGCTTAAAATACACGTCCAGACAAAAATCCAACCGTCTGTTCGCGTTGAAAAAGGCGAAAAATTCCTCCTCATCCTCTTTGAAATATTTGTTCAGCGTCCCTTCGCTAAGCATTTTTGCAAGCGACGCCAAAGAGTTCAGTTTCGTCCTTGTCAGGGTACTGATCCGCTGACGGTACAAATCCAAAAATAACGCCAAATAATTTTTCAGATGCTTAACCTCGGCAATCACCACCTCCGAAGAACAGTACACCGAATCCCGCAGTTCGAGGCTATACCCAGTCAAATTGACGTTTTCAAAAGGCGAATTGCTCACCCCGCCGCATTCCTTCGCGGCGGCGGCAGCCTCCACCATCATCTTTTCGTATTCTTCAATCTTTTCCTTCGTCAAAGAATCGTAAAAGGTGCTTTCAATGTTCATAATATCGGGCGCATTTTTGTTCTTTTGACAAACAAGTAACGCCTCGTAAACGGACACGCCCAAACGGCGCTTTTTATGCAGAGCCGCCAAGGGCGCGGCAAGATCCGCCTTCAACCCCTCGATCGCCCGCGCTTTTTCGGACAAATACACCTTCTCTCCCGTTCCCGCAAGGTTCAAGGTCGCGCTCAGCTTTTGCAATACGTCCGCCTTGTTCGTCTTGTTAGAGTGCAGCTCCAAACAAAAATCACCCAAACCAAGCCCGTCCAATCTCTTTTTAACGACGGACAACGCCGCTTGCTTTTCCGCGACGAACAAAACCCGCTTCCCTTCATACAGCGCGTTTGCGATAATATTCGTAATCGTTTGCGATTTTCCCGTCCCGGGAGGGCCGTGCAGAACGAAAGACCGCCCCGTTTGCGACAGCGCGACCGCCTCCCATTGCGAGGAGTCGGCAGGCAACAGCATCAACGTCGAATCATGCTTATTTTCGTCTTCTTTGCCCGCAAAATCGTCCACGGCGGGCAGAGTCGACCGATTTGTCAAGAGAGAAGAAATCAGCTCGTTTTTCGAAAATTCCGCGATGTTTTTGCGAAGGTCCTGCCACATTTGGTATCGGGCAAAGGAAAACGCCGCCAAATATACGTCGTCGAATACCTCCCAACCCCGCATCTTGACCACTTCCAGCTTGATCATTGCCAAAATTTCGGAAATTTTCAGCCCCTGCACCGCGCCGTCCAGCCCGCGAACGTCTATGTTAAATTCCTGCTTTAAAAATTCAAGCAAGGTCGAATTGACGGAAAAATCCTCGTCCGTCATTGCTAAGGTAAAACCAAACCCACCCTTCCCCTTTTTCAGGGTAACGGGCTGCAAAACGAGGGGGGCGTACAACTCCTTCCCCTCCTCGCGGGAATACCATTTTAAAAACCCAAACGCAAGATAGAGGATTTTCGTACCCGATTCCTCGTCCGCTTCCTTGTTCTTTTTGATCAGCCTTTGGACGGTTTCCGTCAAGGGATTTATTTCCGAAAAAGTCCGCAAAATCCCCGCCGAATTTTCCAATTCGATAAGCTGAGCCGTCTTTTGCAAACGCCTACTTGCGCCAAAATACACCTTTTCTTTTGCAAGCAAAATCGCGTCCGCGTTGGCGGCGGCAAGGGACATCTCGCCGTTCTTTTCCAAAAACTCCCGCGTGCGATCGGGGGAGACAGACAAAAGGTGCGCCACCGTTTGCTCGGGACGGAAATTCAGCAAAGTGTTTTTCAGGGAAAGATCTAAAAGCCGCCGTTCCCATTGCTTGTTTTTCGTTTGCTTGCCGTCCAGCTTCAATTTTTTCGGAGTCGTCAGCTTTTGCGGCGCAGAATCGGGGGACATTGCGTCGCCCGACAAAATCTCGTACCCGTTCACCCCGCGCGCCCGCATAGGCAAGGGCAAAA
>JAZKXM010000028.1:0-5987 GCA_045611585.1 Candidatus Scatosoma sp.
GGCGGAAAATTTCTTTGCCGAATACCGCGCCGCCCAAACCCGACTTTCGCAGTTTTCTCCAGAAAAATTCGAAAACTTTTCGGAAACGGACTTGCAAACCTCAAAAACGGCGGCGGACAGGTTAGAAGCGGAACGCAGTCAGCTTGTGGGCGAGATCGCCGTTTTAAAAGAGGAGCTTTCCAAGCTGTACGCTTTGCGCGAACGGTACGAGGCGCTGCAAGCGCAGCTGAAAGAATGTAAACGCAAAAAAGAGCTTTGGGAACAGTTAAAATCCCTGACGGCGAAAAATAAATTTATGGAATTTATCGCCGCCGAATACTTGCAAGAGATTTGCGACGCGGCAAGCAAGCGTTTGCTTTCGTTGACGGGCAACCGCTATTTCCTGCAATACGATAAGGAGTTTAAGGCAGGGGACAATTTCAACGGCGGCGCGCTCCGCGCGGTGAAAACGCTGTCGGGGGGCGAAACCTTCTTGGTATCCTTGTCCTTGGCGCTTTCTTTAAGCGACGCAATCAGTCAAAAATCCCTCCGCCCGATGGAATTTTTCTTCTTAGACGAGGGGTTTGGGACGCTGGACGAAGGGCTGGTGGATACGGTCATGGACGTCCTTGGCAAGCTTAGCCAAAACTTCGCGATAGGGGTCATTTCGCACGTGGAGGAGTTAAAACACCGTATCGACAATAAAATTGTCGTCAGCGGCGCGACGGAACAAAGCGGCTCTACGATTCGCCTCGTCGCTTATTAACGGCATATCCCGTGAAGGGCTTTTAGAGTTTTAAAATATAAAAACCGAATGGAACAAGGGCGGCTTCCCCGCCCGCAAGGCGGCAAAGCCGCCCGACAAAATACGCTTGGATGTGAAAACAGTATGATTTTAAGCGCAGTAGCTTTATGGAAAAAATTTGATACCTCCTCTCCCCTCAACCCTAGCGAATGGGGGGAAACGAAGGACGAAAAGACGAACGGCAGTTATTGTCACGTCACCTATTCGGGCAACGCGGTCGCGGACGGCAGCGTGCGTATTTACGCGCAGTTTGGCAAACCCGCCAAAGAGGGAAAATTCCCCGCCGTATTACTCCTTCCCGACGTCGGCAAGCCGCTGGATCGCGGGCTGGTGGAGTATTTCGTGGCGAAAGGCTACGCCGTTTTAATGCCGGACTATACGGGCAAAACGGTCAAGGACGCCGAAAACACAATGCGCACCGTCTATCCCCCTTCTTTGCGGTATGCGGGGTATGACGTCTTGCAGGGCTTTGCAGAATTTGGCGATTTTCCTCCCGAGCAAACTTGCTGGTTTCAATGGGTATCCGTCGCGCTCTATTCTATCGAATATTTAAAAAGCCGCGGCGATATTTCGTCGATCGGTGTGGTCGGGGTGCGCACGGGCGGCGAGATCGCGTGGAAGGTCATGCTCTCCCCCGACGTCCGTTGCGGGGTCCCCATCAACGCGGCAGGCTGGACGTCCAGCGCAGGAATTGCAAAATTCGGCGACGATAAGGATATTAATATGAGTCAGCAACGCCACGCGTATATCGCGGGGGTAGAATCGCAATCGTATGCACCTTTTGTCAAATCCCCCGTACTAATGCTTTGCGCGTTGCGTGACGCCCGTTACGACGTGGATAGGGCGTACGACACCTTTTCACGGGTGGGGTATAAGGAAGGCAACGCCATCACCTATTCTCCCGACAGCGGCTCTTGTATCGGCCCGCGCGCGCTGGAAGATTTAAACTTATTTTTGGAAAAGAACTTAAAAGGACGGGAAATTTATATTCCCGACGGCTTAAACGTCAGCTTAAAGGAGGAGGGCGGGCAGCTTATCGTCAACGTCGAGGGCGACGAGGAAGGCTTGCTGGAAGAGGTCGGCGTGTTTTATGCGGAAGCGGACGTCCATACCAAATCAGCCTATCGCGAATGGCAGCAAATCTACCGCGCCGAGGGCAGATCGGTCAAGGACGGAAAATTCTCCTGCTCGGTCAAACCGTACGCAGGCGCAACGGCGGCGTTTGCCTATGCTTACGCAAGGTATATCAACGGTTTCCAAATCACCTCCCGTATCACGGCTAAAAAATTCCCGCAAGCGGACGCAACCGCAATCAAAAACAGAATGCTCTACGCAGGGGACGGACTCGATTGCTTCGGCGTGTTCGACTTTGAGGAATATTCCCTTTCGGGTATCTTTTTGGAAGGGGAGGCTCTCCCCAAGATCGTCAAGGGCTACGGCGGCATTTCGGGCGCTTATTCGGTGGGCGGAATTAAAACGTACAAGATCAGCTCCCCGCAGTTTATCCCCGAGGAAAACGCCTTGTTAGAATTTGACGTCCATTTCAAAAAGGATGGCGATCTGTACGTATCCGTCGATACGGCAAACGTCGCGGAGGGCTTTGTACGCTATACGTGCGTCCAGCCCGTCAAAGGCGGGGGAAAATGGAAACGAATCGTCCTTCGCGCGGCAGACTTTAAAAACGAGGAAACCGCAATGGCGTTGCCCTCCTTTGCCGACGGAAAATCCCTTTCCTTCGTCTGCGAGGACGAAACGACGGAGTTTGCCGTCACCAACATTATTTGGCTTTAACAACCGTTAAGGCAACCCAAAACGATAAAAGGAAGAAAAGTATGCAGCAAGGCTTACAAAACAGCAAATTATATCGCGAACGAATGGACGAGGAGGGCTTTTCCTACCTCTTCGTTTGCGCGCTGCTTGTCATTCTGCTCGTGTTCTTTTCCTTCCGAAGCTATTGGGTCAAAACGTACGGCGGGGTGGTCGTGGACGGACATTCCATGGACGTCACCCTGTTCGACGGCGAAAAATTGCTGATGCGCTACACCTCCGACGGGTACGAGGCAAAACGCGGCGACGTCATCGTGGTAGATGTGCGCGGCTATGAGGAGTGCGGGAATACCGACTTTTTAATCAAACGCCTGATCGCCACCGAGGGGGATAAGGTAAAATGCACGGACGGCAACCTTTCCATTTGGTACGCGGGGACGGACGGCTACGTTTCCGTGGATGAAAGCGCCTACGCCCATTACACGGATAGATACTCGTACGATTTTGACGAATATACGGTCGGCGAGGGGGAAATTTTCTTCCTTGGCGACAACCGAAACCACAGCAAGGACAGTCGGTACAACCAGTACCAAGGCTCCAACCTCGACCGCTTGTATAAGGTAGAGGATATCCACGGGGTCGTCCCCGATTGGTCTATCAAATACCGAAAAATTTTCGAATTTCTCTTTTTCTAACCCAATGTAAAACCCAACAATGTTACAAACGGCTTTGCCGAAATAATAACAATAAAAATTATAAAAATCATACTTTCAGGAGGAAAGCTTATGTCTATCAGAATCACGTCAGACAGCACTTGTGACCTTGGCAATCTTGTTGAAAAACGCAATATTGGCGTTATGCCTATCGCCGTCATTTTGGACGACAAAATTTACCGCGACGGGGTGGATATCACCCCGCAGGACATTTTCAGTTTTGTCGAACGCACGAAGATCTTGCCCAAAACCAGCGCCCCCAGCATGGAGGACTATAAGGAATTTTTCACCCAACAGCTTACTTACGGCGACGAAATCCTGCATTTTAATATCTCCGCAAAAAGCTCCGTTTCCCATAACGTAGCCAAACAGGCGGCGGAAGAATTCGGCGGCAAGGTCCGCGTAATCGACAGTATGGCGCTTTCGACGGGGCAGGGCTTATTGGTAATGAAGGCGGCGGATCTTCGCGACGCAGGGATGAACGCGGCGGATATCGAGGAGGCGATCAACACCCTTCGCGCAAAGGTAAACACCTCCTTTATTCCCGATCGGTTAGATTATTTGTATAAAGGCGGCAGATGCTCGCGTATGGAAATGTACGGGGCAAACATTTTAAAAATTCACCCGATGATTATGATGTCGGAGGGCGCGCTTACCGTGCATAAAAAATACCGCGGAAAAATGTCCGTGTGTATCAAAAATTATATCGAATATTTAAAAGAACTCTTCCCCTCGTACGATAAAACGCGTTGCTTCGTCACCCATTCTTCTGCGGATCAAGAGCTTGTGGACGAAGCGCTTTCGATGGTCAAAGAGCATTTCGATTTCGACGAAGTTTTAGAAACGGTCGCAGGCTCGGTCGTGACGGGTCATTGTGGCAGAAACACGCTGGGCGTGCTGTTTATTACGCAATAAATTTCCCTCTTTATAGGTTAGCCTATCAAAGAGAATTTGGAGAAAAAAATGGTTAATGTATATACGGATGCAGACCTGCACTTGGTCTGCCGTCAAAAGAAACGTATTTTAGGCGTATTTTGGGGGATCACCCTCTTTTACGCGGCTTTTTGCTTGGCGTGGTGGATTTATTTTATGTCCTTGCCCTACGCCGACCCTATGCAAACGCTTCCCAAGGCGCTTGTATTCGTCGCCACGGGCGCGTACGTCATTTTCGTCTTTCCCTTTATGGGCATCAAATTCGGCAGAGTCCGCCGTTATTATAGGATGCTGTACTACCTTTCCGAAGGGATGAAAAATGCGGAAATCAACTACTTCCTTTGCTTTGAAAAAAAGGACTTACAAAAGGACTACGTTGACGTCAATTCCTGCGTGTTCACGACGTGGAACAAAAAGAAGAACGAGTGGATGGAACGGGAAGCGTATTTCGATATGGAAAAGCCCTTGCCCGATTTTGAGGAGGGGGATTTGGTGCGCTACGTCGTCCAAAGCAACTTTATCGTTTGCTACGATATCGTCAAACGCCACGCGATCGAATTCGAATACGAAGAAGACGAAGACGAAACAAACGAAACGGACGAAGCCGCAGAAACGGAAGCCACCGAACAAACAGAACAAACAGAACAAACGGAAGAAACCCTGCAATAAAAGGAGAATTATTATGAGAGCAGTCGTTACGGTAACAGGCAAAGACAGAAAGGGAATTATCGCAAAGGTAAGCAACTTTCTCAGTGAAAAGGGCGCAAACATCGAAGACATTTCGCAAACGATTTTAGACGAATATTTTGCAATGATTATGCTCGTCGATATCGCGGGTATCGAGGGCGAGCTGTCCGATCTAGCAAAACAATGCACCCAGCTCGGCAACGAAATCGGTATGAGTATCTATATGCAGCACGAAGACATCTTCAACGCAATGCACAACGTGTAAGGAGAGGCTATGTTCACACAGTTCGACGTACTTGAAACGATACGGATGGTCGAAAAGGAGCATTTAGACATTCGTACAATCACAATGGGTCTTTCCCTTCTCCCTTGTATCCGCGACAGCGCGGAAGAAACGTCGCGAAAGGTGTACGATCTTGTCTGCACCAAAGCGCAAAACATTGTCAAAACAGCGGAAAAACTCTCCGCCGAATACGGTATTCCCATCGTCAACAAACGGGTTTCGGTCACCCCCGTCAGTATGATCACGGCGGCATTCCCCGAAAAAGCCCCCTTGATCGCCAAGGCTCTTGACGACGCCGCGGACGCGCTGGGGATAGACTTTTTAGGCGGCTACTCCGCCTTAGTCCAAAAATCCACAGCGGAATACGAGGCAAAATTTATCGACACAATCCCCGAAGTGCTGGCAACGACCAAACGCCTTTGCGCGTCGGTCAACGTCGGCTCTACCAAAACGGGAATCAATATGGACGCCGTCCGTCGCATGGGCGAAACCTTTAAAGAGGCGGCGCGCCTCACAAAATCCGCGGACGGAATCGGCGCGGCAAAGCTTGTCGCTTTTTGTAACGCGGTGGAGGACAACCCGTTTATGGCAGGCGCTTTCCACGGCGTGGGCGAGGCGGACGTCGTCGTCAACGTCGGCGTTTCAGGCCCCGGCGTAGTCAAAAAAGCGCTTGAAAAAATCCCCAATGCAGATCTTACGGAAGCGGCAGAGCTTATCAAACGCACTGCGTTTAAAATCACCCGTGCAGGCCAGCTTGTCGCCAAAGAGGCGGCAAAACGCTTAAACGCGCAGTTCGGTATCGTCGATTTATCCCTTGCCC